>JAXHUB010000052.1:0-2236 GCA_034189845.1 Candidatus Cloacimonadota bacterium
CTGCAACTAAATCGAATGCAAAGCCGGTGGTTATTTCGATCTCTTCATCTTTTGCAGTATGTTCCATTTTGTCTTCACCAATAAATTCCAATTGGTCATCAATTTTATCTTTTTTATAAACTTTCAAATTTCCCTTCGGTAAAGGAATTCCCAAGCCTGCTTTTTTTGTATTTTGAAAGATAATAAGGCTGGCAATTTTATTGCTGTAGGTACTATAAACATATTTGGAATTGGCCTTTACTGTTGTGGTAGGGAATAGCTGCAACTGTTTTGTTTGCTTATTTTTTATATTTACTTTTTCGGAAAGGGTGTATAGATGAAAATCGTGGAATGATTTTTCTTCGAATTCTGGTATGCTAGCAGATTCTGTGAGAGCTCTGCCATTTTTGTATGCACTATAGCGAGTTTCGCTTAATTTTCTAACCTCACCAGCTATCAGCTTTAGGTTGGTATCATTGAAACTTTTGCCGCTGTTGTTAGTCAAGGTTACCCAAGAGTTAATAGTCAGTTCTTTTTCGTCCCACACTGTGTTATAGGTTATTTCCCAGGTAATGTTTTTGCAAAGATAAGAAATCTCGCATTGGTAGTTGCTAAAAGCTGGACTTTGGAACTTCCAATGTAAGGTTGGCTTTAAGTAAAAATTTTCCGGTAGTTGGGAAAGGTCTATGTTGACTATTTCCTGACGGTTAATGATGATAAGTTCACCGGTAGTTTCTTCCAAAATTCCCAAACTGTTGTTATCAAAAAACTGTAGTTTGCCATTAAATTTTCTTTCGGTTTTAGTATTTAATCGAATTGGCTTTCCTATGTATTTATTCAAAATAGCGTTGTAGCTGGCCAAATCGAATTCAAAATTTTGTGCTACCATAGTTAGGTTTTTATTTTGGGAAGTAAAAATAACTGAATTGGCCTCGATGGTGCTAGGTATATCGGAAAAATTGTAATCTACGATTCCTTTAGGTAATTCAATTTTTAGGTTATCTTTTACCAAAGCGAAATTATCGTTGTAAACTGTAAGCTGGGTAGCTATGAGCCAAGTACTGGCAACTAAGAGCAAAATTAAAATAAAGTGTTTCATTTTATTCCTCCATAACACTTAAAATTTTGGTAACTATCATATCGATACCGATTTTGTTATGTCCACCTTCTGGTATAATCACATCTGCGTATTTTTTGCTGGGTTCAACAAATTCAATATGCATAGGTCGTACAGTTTCTCGGTACTGAGAGATTATCGATTGCAGATTTCTACCACGTTCTTGCATATCTCTTTCTATACGTCTTAAAATACGAACATCAGCATCGGTGTCTACAAAAATTTTAATATCCATAAGATTGCGCAGTTTGGGGTTTTCGAAGATGAGGATTCCTTCTACAATAATAATTTTAGAAGGATTTTTGTTAACCTTTTTTTTAGTGCGCAGGTGAGTTTCGAAATCGTAAGTAGGCATCTGGATGGGAACATTGTTTTTTAATATTTTCAGATGTTCAATCAGCAGGTCATTATCGAGTGATACCGGATGGTCGTAGTTTATTTTGTGTCGTTCTTCCAGTGATAGATTCACGAAAGATTTGTAATAGGAATCTTGGGTAATTACTGTAATTTCTTGTTTTACCTTTTGGCGGATAGCATCGGCAATTGTACTTTTACCAGAGCCAGTGCCGCCAGCAATTCCTATGATTACTGGTTTATTCATTTTTGTTTTCCTTTCTTCGTGAAATTTCCAAGCCATCACCAATCGGAAGTGTAATTGTTTCAAAGAGAACACTTTTTTTCATGAAATCTAAGTATTCCTGAACTGTGGACTGGTGAGAAATTACATTATCAGCGATAATCACGGCATCATGAGAAATTTTATCGAGTAATAGTTTTATATAAGTAATATATCCGATTTTCCCTGCATCTATAAATACGAGCTGGTAAGAGTTTTGCAGTTTTGGAATGATATTTTCTGCCAGCCCGAAATGCATTTTAATATTGGGAATTCCCTTTAGATTTTTCTGAGCTAATTCAAAGCGGTTTTTATCGACCTCTATTGTTTCAATTTTTCCATGAAATTTTATTGCTGCACTAGCCAGCCAAAATGTAGAAAAACCATTGGAAGTTCCTATTTCCAAAATAGAAGCAGGCTGAATTATTCTTGTTTGCATATACAAGAAATGAGCTGTGTGCTGGTCGATGTTCCAAAGTCGGCGTATAGTGTTTCGCTGTTTTTCAAACTGAGTTAATTTGTTT
>JAXHUB010000053.1:0-2163 GCA_034189845.1 Candidatus Cloacimonadota bacterium
TCCATTGTGGGCGTTGCATTAGATATTGTTCCCAACAAAATTCTAGCAAAGAAAATTGTTTGTATTGTTAGTAACTTAGCGAATAAAGAGCAGAGCCCTAAAATATTTTGAGAATCATTCGCAAAAATCTTGACAGATAAACCAGAATATTTTTTCTAGCCCAAGAGGTTAAAATGAAAAAGGAAGAAATAATTTTTAGGAATTTTCTAAAAAGTAAGGGCTTGAAGCTTACCCAACCGCGCCGAATAATATTGAACACTGTTTTTAGCACTCATGAACATTTTAACGTAGATGCTTTGTATGATATAATTCGCAAAAAACATAAAAATGTTTCGCGGGCTACAATTTATCGTACCATGCCACTTTTAATAGAAGCTGGTTTAATAAAACAGGCATTACGTTGCCAAGCAAAAGATCACTATGAACATATTTTTGGCCACCGTAGTCATTTACACTTCATCTGCGATAAATGCGGAAAAATTATTGAAAAAGAAAGTAAGGATGTAGAAAGATTAATAAAGAAATTAGCTGCAGATTCAGATTTCACAATCAGGGAATTTAATGTTGGAGCTAAAGGACTTTGTAAAGGTTGTCGTTAAATTTTAAATAGTAATTGAAAATGAATTTCATAATCATATTGAGAGGTTAAATTGAAAAAATTTACTATAGCGCTTGCTGGGAATCCGAATTGTGGTAAAACAACTCTTTTTAATGCATTCACTGGTGCAAAACAAAGAGTTGGAAATTGGCCCGGGGTAACCGTTGAAAAAATTATGGGAAGCTATAGCTTCCAAGAGCATCAGTACGAAGTTATAGATCTACCGGGGATATATTCTTTTTCTGCACGATCTTTGGATGAAAAAGTCTCACGTGAATTTATTCTAATGGAAAAACCAGATTTAGTTGTGAATATTGTGGATGCGACTAATTTAGAACGAACTTTATATTTAACAACTCAACTTTTAGAGATGAAGATTCCAGTAATAATTGCCCTGAATATGATGGACATGGCAGCACAGCGCAATATAAAAATAGAAGTAGAGCATTTGGCAAAACACCTTGATACAAAAATAGTACCAATAGTAGCTCCTAAGAAACAGGGTTTGGAAGAGCTAAAGCAAGAAATTAAAAAAAGCGTGGAAAAGCCTTATATTCCTAATACTAAAGTAGAGTATGATTCTATTGTAGAAGATGCTATTAAAATTCTACTACCAAAAACTGAAAAATACGCTCGAGAATATAATATTGATAAACGCTGGCTGGCTATAAAACTTTTGGAAAATGATAAACTGGCAAGAGATATAACCCATGATGAATTGCACGATGCGGTTGAGCAGGAAAAGCATAAAATAGAAAGACACACAAATAACGATATTGAAATCGTAATTGCTGATGGACGTTATGGTTTTATTCATGGCCTAATCTTGGATGTAGTACACAAAGCAGGAGATGCAAAACGAAATTTCTCCGATCTGATTGACAGTATAGTATTGAATAGAATTCTCAGTATTCCAATATTTTTGGGTATAATGTATTTGGTGTTTGTGTTAACAATTAATGTTGGGGCGCCATTTATAGAGTTTTTCGACAATTTTATGGGAACAATTTTTGTGGATGGTACCGAGTATCTTTTACGAAGCATTAATGCACCTGGTTGGCTAATTCTTCTGCTTGCACAAGCACTCGGGGGGAGTATTCAAACTATTTCTACTTTTATTCCTCCGATCTTTTTTATGTTTTTGTCTCTTTCGATCTTGGAAGATTCTGGCTATATGAGTCGTGCAGCATTTGTGACGGATAGATTTATGCGTTTTATAGGATTACCCGGAAAAGCTTTTATTCCAATGTTAGTTGGATTTGGCTGTAATGTACCAGCTATTATGGCAACACGCACTTTGGAAAACAAAAAAGATCGATTGCTTACGATATTGATTAATCCCTTTATGTCCTGCGGAGCCCGGTTACCAGTTTATGTTCTTTTTGCTTCGGTCTTTTTCCCAAAACACGGTGGGCAAGTTATATTTTCATTGTATATAACAGGAATTATTATGGCTGTAGTTTTTGGACTTATTTTCAAGAACACCCTTTTTAAGGGCGAAACATCAACATTTGTTATGGAATTACCACCTTACCATCTTCCAACTTTCAATGGTATAATGCTTC
>JAXHUB010000054.1:0-5124 GCA_034189845.1 Candidatus Cloacimonadota bacterium
CAGAATTGTTTAATTTAGAATACGACACATTGGGAAGCTGGAATGGTCTACATTTTTGGGAAACATCCTCCTCAAACAAAAGTTCTGAACTAAAATACTGCATTTTTGAATATGCAAAAGCTATTCCTGAAGAAAACTATCCACATCCCGAATGTGGAGGAGCCATCTCTTTGTATAATTTTTCCAAACTATTGGTTCAAAATTGTATATTCCGTTATAATATTGCTTCATATGGTGGTAGTTTAAGTTGTTCCTTTTTTTCTAATCCACAAATTTCTAATAACCTTTTTCATAATAACTATGCTTGGAAAAAAGGTTCAGCAATATTTATTTCAAATTCATACCCTACCCTAAACAGCAATACTATAACAGCAAATGTAGATTTAAATACAGATATCTATTCATCTACTGCATCTGTGTTTAATTTCTTATCTAAAACAAAATTTTACAATAATATAGTTTATAATAACACTACCAACTATTTTGAACAGCTGTCTTTATATCAGGCTAAGGCTTTTTATACTGAATTTAATAATTTTAAAAATAGTGAAATGGGAGGAACTAATTTATCTATTCCTCCACAGTTTATAGCTCCAGAAGATAATAATTATGCACTTAACATTGATTCTGAATGTATAGACAGCGGCTCTAACAATATGCCAGCGGTTTACGCCCAATTAGACCTTAGTGGAAATCCTAGAATTGTAGGGACAAACTTAGATATTGGGGCTTATGAATACTTCACTACTCACAATTTACAAGAAGAAATTTACTCTCCACCCATAAAGTTAAGCCAGAATTTCCCTAACCCGTTTATACCCCATTTATACCAGAGTGGTACCAAGATTAAATATAGTATTAGAAATATATCGAAGGATGCCTTTATTAATATTTACAATACAAAAGGACAGTTAATAAAAAAAATTCCTATAAACAGCAAACAGGGATTTATTATTTGGGACGGCACCGACAGCAATTCCCAAAAAGTAGTTTCCGGGTTATATCTTTATGAATTAAGCTCTCAAAACTACAAAGTTGTAAAAAAAATGATACTTCTGCGCTAATTAATGCTTGACATATTTTTTATACATCTTTATTATAAGACACCAGTTTATAAGGATGATCTATGGTGAAATTAAATATTTCTGTATTGTATGTGGAAGATGACACCTTAATTAGAGAATTTGTTGCCAAAATGTTAAAAAAAAAGGTAGCATCTGTTACCACCGCAGTAAATGGTATAGATGGTTTAAAGAAATTCCAACGGTTTAAACCCGATCTAATTTTAACCGACATCAAGATGGATAAGATGGGGGGTTTGGATATGATTTCCAAACTGAAAAAAGATTATCCTGATTTAAAATTCGTGGTGGTTTCTGCATACGATCAAACAGATTATTTTCTTAAAGCTATTGAAATGGATGTGAAAGGCTTCATTTTAAAACCTATTAACCGCAAGAAGCTTTTTAAGGTTTTGGAAGAGCAAGCGCATTATATTCTTTCTGAACACAGATTAAACCAGAAGGAAAAAGAAAAACAGAAAGCGAAACAAGCTTTAGAAAAAAGCGAAAGTAAGTATAGGAATTTGGTAGAAAGAGTCGAAGAAGGAATTGTCTCTTTCGATAGGGATTTCAACTTCACTTTCGCCAATAAAGCTGCTTGCGAAATATTCGGGTTTCCCAAAAAAGCATCCAATGAATACAACTTGTTCTATTTTTTGGAAGACACCCAAACGAAAGAAGAATTAAAAAAAGCTGATTTCCAAATCAAACCTGCTTCCAATGAATTGGAAGTTACTATAAAAAACTTATATAACGAAGAAAAAATAATTACTATCCGCTTGCGCGAACTTATAGAAAATGAAAAGCTTGTGGGTAGTTTCGGAATTATCAATGATATAACAGAGAAGAAACATTTGGAAGATGAAATATCCAGAACTCAAAAGTTAGAATCATTAGGCGTTATGGCTGGCGGTTTAGCTCACGATTTTAACAATATACTCACAACTATACTTTCCAATATAGATTTTGCCAAATATAATTTAAACAACAAAGAAAAGATAAAAAAAATATTGGATGAAGCCACCACTGCTATTCTGCGAGCACAAAAATTAACTGAACAACTTCTTACCTTTGCTAAAGGTGGGAAACCAAAAAAAAAAACAATTTATATTCGAAAATTATTACGAGAAACTACAGAATTTGTTTTACGTGGTTCAAATGTGAAACCGGTTTATGATATCGAAAAAAATTTAAACCCTGTGAATGTAGATGAGGGACAGTTAAATCAAGCTTTGAACAATATTCTTATAAACGCCAATCATGCCATGCAAGAAGGTGGTATTTTAGAATTGAAAGCAGAAAATTACCAGATCACGGAAGTAGATTTTTTACCTTTAAGAAATGGCGAATATGTTAAAATCGACATAAAAGACCAAGGCAATGGTATTCCAAAAAATATTATACATAAAATTTTTGATCCCTTTTTTACTACAAAGCCTAAAGGAAGTGGTTTGGGACTTTCTACTGCTTTTTCCATAATAAAAAAACATCAGGGATACATTGATGTACGCTCTGTTCGCGATGAAGGAACCACTTTTTCTATTTATCTCCCAGCCAGTAGAGACTCTGCCCAAAAAAGTGACAAAACTTATCAAAAAAAAGTACAGGGCAATAATCAAAAAATTCTACTTATGGATGATGAACCTACTATCTTAGATATCGCAAGCGAGATGCTAAACCATTTGGGGTTCAAAGTTGAAACCTCACTGGAAGGCAAAGAGGCTATTGAAAAATATAAAAAAGCCTTATCGGAAAACGATCCTTTCCAATTGGTAATAATGGACTTAACCGTACCCGGAGGGATGGGAGGTAAGAAAACAATCGAAGAATTAAAAAAAATAGATGAAAATGTGACCGCCATCGTTTCAAGCGGTTACTCCCTAGACCCGGTTTTGTCTAATTACGAAGACTACGGCTTCCAGGGCGTTTTAACAAAACCATACAAAATAGAAGATATTATGCAAGTTCTAAACAAGATATTTAATCAGAAATCATGAATAATATTGAATACGAAATTCTGAAAAGAGCTCGTTTGGCTGTGTTAGGGTGCAAGCTAGAAGGAATAGTACACAACCTGAATTCTCCTTTGAATACCATTTTAGGTTATGCTCAAATTCTGCAGAATAAATACCCTCAAAACAACAAATTGGAAAAAATCTACCAGGCAGGTCTAAAAATTGATAACGAATTTAAAAATTTAGCCGATTTCATTAACAAGTTCAAATCTAATAAAGTTTTTTTTCTAAATCTTAACAATGAAATTATTGAACATCTTAAAATCATGAATTTTCACCTATTTTACAAACATCATATCGATACTGCTACTATTTTTGATGAAAACCTTCCTAAATTAAGAATTAGTTATGCTGATTTACACTTGCTTTTGGATAACCTAATAGCGAACGCTATAGAAGCTATGGAAAAAGAAGAAGAAAAAAAAATGCAAGTGGAAACAAGATATAAGAATAATAATATTCATCTTCTAATAAAAAACATTGGTAGTTTACCTTCTGACCCTGAAATAGTCTTTAATCCTAAATATACGAATCATAAAAACAGAAAATTAGGTTTGGGATTACCTCTTTGCCTCTACATTTTAAAAAGCTATAATGGTAAGATACAATTAAAAACTAACAATAACTATACCACAGCTGAAATTATTTTTCCGATAAAGGTTGCAGATGAAAAATAATAAGATATTAGTAGTTGATGACGATAGAGATACCCTGGACTTATTACAAGAATTTTTAACAGAAAGATATGATGTAACAACGGCACAATCTGCAGAAGAAGCTTTAGCTGCTTTAGACAAACAACATTTCAATATCGCCATTACCGATTTAGTAATGCCCAAGCAAAGTGGCTTGGAATTGATGCAAAATATACGGAAAAATTGGCCTTATGTTTCTATAATTGTAATAAGTGGCCAAGCCACAATACAGCATGCTGTTAAAGCAATGAAGCTGGGTGCAGAAGAATTCATTTTAAAACCAATAAGTAACTTGGAATTACTAACCGTTCTCATTGATAAAATTTTGGATAAACAATGGTTAGTACAGGAAAACAAGCGGCTTAATTCAATGTTGAAAAATAAGACTTCTTCCAAACCGATCATCGGAACCAGTGCTGTTATGCAGAATATCTTCAAAATGATTCAAAAAATAGCTCCCCTTGATACAACCATGTTAATAACAGGAGAAACCGGCGTGGGAAAAAATATGATTGCCCAGCTCATACACGATAATAGCCCTCGCAAAAATAATAGATTTGTAACGGTAAATTGCGGTAGTATTCCCGAAACCTTGTTGGAAAGTCACCTTTTTGGTCATGAAAAAGGTGCTTTCACCGATGCTGTTCGGTCAAAACAAGGCTATTTCCAAGAAGCAGATAACGGTACACTTTTTTTAGATGAAATTACAGAAACTTCACCCTCTTTCCAAGTGAAATTATTACGCGTTATTGAAAACAAGATTATTCGCAAAGTTGGCGGTGAAAATGATATTAATGTTAATGTTCGACTTATTGTTGCTACTAATAAAGATATCAAAAGTTTAGTGAAAAAAGGCACATTTCGCGAAGACCTCTATTATCGACTGAATATCATCAATCTCTTTATACCGCCTCTTAGAAAAAGAAAAGAGGATATCGAGGTTTTTGCCAAACATTTCTTAGAAGAATTTAAATATAAATATCAAAAACTCGATCTGAAAATATCACCTCCAGCTCTTTCTATTTTGAAATCAGCTGAATGGCCAGGAAATGTAAGAGAACTTCGCAATGCTATAGAGCGAGCTGTTATCTTAGCTGAATATAGCGCTATCTTGCCGCAAGACCTTCCCAATAATTTATACAAAGCTGAACAAACAACTAACTCGAATTTCAATATGTTAGCAAAAATGGATTTTAGAAATGCAAAACAAGAATTTGAAAAAAAATACTTGCAAGCAGTGCTAGAACAATGCGATGGTAATATAACCAAAGCTTCTTGATCCGGCTGAATACCTTCAGGATGATAAAGAGATTCCGGAGTACGATAACGCCCCGGCTGATGCCTCCGAAACGG
>JAXHUB010000055.1:0-7864 GCA_034189845.1 Candidatus Cloacimonadota bacterium
ACAAAATAGGGGCAAAATGTCAGCAGAATATCTATTGTTTTTTTTGGGATTTTCCATATTAGTAGCACTTTTCTTTTCAAAAGGAGCCCGCTTGTTGCGCATACCCATGATAGTTGGTTATATTGTTGCTGGTGCTATTTTGGGACCCGATATTTCAGGTTTTATTTCACGACAGCAAATAGCATCTCTTGATGTGGTGAACATTGTGGTACTTTCCTTAATAGGTTTTGGTATCGGCGGAGAGTTGCAATTAAAGAAAATAAAGAAATTAGGAAAATCGATTGTAATAATTGTTTTTTTCGAAGCTATGGGTGCTTTTTTGTTAGTGGGAACAGTAACAGCACTGTTACTAAAAAGTGTGCCGCTTGGCTTAATTTATGGATCACTGGCCTCTGCTACAGCTCCAGCTGGTACTGTGGAAGTTATTAAGCAATATAAAGCCAAGGGAAATTTCACAACAACTTTATATGCGGTAATGGGATTGGATGATATAATTTCGCTATTGCTTTTTAGCCTTAGTTTGCCCTTAGCTGTTATTTTGTTGGTGGGGCAAGATACAGGTACGAATATGGCGGTATTGCCAACACTGGGTGCAGCTGGGTTAGAGATTTTGTTATCAATTCTAATTGGTATAGTTGCGGCCTTGCTGGTTATGCTAATTTCTAGGGTTATTCAAGAACGCGTGAACTTAATGCTTTTTGCTTTGGCGGTTATTTTAATAAATTGCAGCGTAGCAGAGCATTTAGGAATTTCGCCCATTCTGTTAAATATGACCTTTGGTATTGTATTGGTAAATCGAAGTAAATTAATGGCTCAGAAAGTATTCAGTATTTTAGGAGAATGGTCACCCCCTATGTATGTTTGGTTTTTTATTATAATTGGCACAAGACTAGATATTGAAATGATAAGTAAGTATGCTATATTGGTATTATTATACATTTTAGCGCGAACAGTAGGAAAGATTTTAGGAGTATTTTTGGGTGGTAGTTTATCTCATTCAAGCAAAAGTATAAAAAAATATTTAGGCTTAGCTTTGATGTCTCAGGCAGGAGTAGCGGTTGGCTTAGCGCTAGCAGCAGCCAAAGTTTTGGAAGCTAATGGATTGCATAATTATGCTATTCAAATAATGAGTACTATAACTGCTACTACCTTTATTGTGATGTTAATTGGACCTATCTTTGCCAAAGTAGCGCTTCTAAAATCGAATGAGACAAATATCTCGGGTTAGGAGTAAAAATATGTATATGATTTTGCATTTATACAAAGAACAATACCAGGATGATGTTTTAATGGCAATGACAGAAGCTGGAATAGAAGATACCGTAGTGATTTCAGGAGAATCATTGGGGCATAAACTGGCTTTTGACATGCCACTATTTGCTGGTTTCAGAAAATCTTTTGGTTCTGAAAAAGGATTTGCTAGTATTATAATGGCCATGTGCGAAATGAAGCAAATAGATTTCATGTTGGAAGAATTAAAAAATGCAGGAATAAATTTCATTGAAGATGAAATAGGCACTATTGCGGTATTGCCTATAGAAAAGATTTTAAAGTAGATATTATGATGGAGGTATTATGAAATTAGTAGAATGTGTTCCTAATTTTAGTGAAGGAAGAGATGAAAATGTTTTAAAAGAAATAGTTAAAGTAATAGAAGAAGTTGATAATGTAACTCTCTTGGATGTAGATCCTGGGGCAGACACAAACAGAACTGTTTTTACGTTTGTTGGCCAGCCCGAGTATGTAGCTGAAGCTGCTTTTCGGGCAGTAAAAAAAGCTGCTGAACTTATCGATATGAGTAAACACAGTGGAGCACATCCTAGAATGGGTGCTACTGATGTGTGCCCATTTATTCCTGTTTCAGAGATGACTATGGAAGAATGTGTGGAACTTTCAAAAAAAGTAGGGAAAAAAATCGGCCAAGAATTGGAGATTCCAGTTTATTTATATGAATATTCTGCTAGTAAACCAGATTGGAAAAACTTAGCAACAGTAAGAAAAGGTGAATACGAAGCCCTTCCCAAAAAGATGGAAGACGAAGAGTGGAAACCAGATTTTGGTCCGCACAAATTTAATGCTCATGCTGGTGCAACAGCTGTAGGAGCGCGAGAATTTTTAATAGCTTATAATATTAATTTGAATACCCGAGATAGGAAAAAAGCACATGATATAGCCCTAACAATTCGAGAAAGTGGGCGCTGGCTTCGCGATAAAAATCGCAAAATAGTAAGAGATGAAAATGGCAAGAAAGTTCGTCAGAAAGGACTTTTTAAAAACTGTAAAGCTGTTGGTTGGTATATAGACGAATACAATCGTGCCCAAATTAGTATGAATTTAACCAATTACAAGGTTACACCACCTCATAAGGTATTGGATAAAGTGCGTGAGTTAGCTTCTGAAAAGGGAATTCAGGTTACCGGAAGTGAACTGGTAGGACTTATTCCCAAAGATGCAATGATAAAAGCTGGCAAATACTATCTAAAAAAAATGGGGGAAAGTGCTGGTATTCCCGAAAAAATGATAATTGAAACAGCTATTCAGTCAATGGGTTTGGAAGATTTGGGAACTTTTGAGACTGATAAGAAAATTATTGAATATGCTATTGCCAAAAAAGATAATTTGGTTAACCTCACCCTTACCGAATTTAACGATGAGTTATCGACTGATTCGCCTGCACCAGGAGGCGGCAGTGTGGCTGCTTTAAATGCTGCTATGTCGGGTGCTCTTTCTGCAATGGTTTCTAATCTTACTTTTGGTAAAAAGAAATATAAAGAAGTTTGGGAGCAAGCCAAGGAATTAGCAGAAAAAGGGCAAAGGGTAAAAGAAGAGGCTTTAGCTGCCATAGACGAAGATACTCAAGCTTTTTATAAAATGATGTCAGCAATGAAGCTTCCCAAAAAGAAAGAAGAAGATAAAAAAGTTCGTCATGCTGCAATTCAAAAAGCCACAAAAAATGCTATACAGGTACCTATGAAAACATTGAGTATTGCCTTAGAGGCAGTAAAAATTGCAAAAGAGATTGCTAAAATTGGAAATGAAAATGCGCTTTCCGATGCTGGCGTGGCTGCCATAAATGCAAATGCTGGCGCTAAAGCAGCGTATTTAAACGTTAAAATTAATATGGCCGGTATAGAAGATGAAAAATTCAAGCTCTCAACGTTAACCAATGCAGATGAAACAATCGATAAAATAAATAATATTGCATCAGAAGTCGAAAAGATGGTGAAGAAAACAATATAGAAAATAATAGATAGCCCTAACCTACAGGTTAGGGCTTTTTCCTGTTAGGAGGTTTAATGGCCTATAAACATCTTTTTGGACCGGTTCCTTCACGTCGCTTAGGCATTTCTTTAGGGGTAGATCTGGTTCCGCATAAGGTATGCAGCCTAAATTGCGTATACTGTGAAGTGGGTGCAACCACTAACCTTACTATAACCAGAAAAGAATATGTATCTTCTGATGAAGTAATTGCAGAACTGAAGAACTTTTTGCATAATAAGCCGAATTTAGATTATATTACCTTTTCTGGAGCGGGAGAACCAACTTTAAATTCCCAACTTGGTACAATAATCGATTTTATAAAAGAAAGCTATCCTCAATATAAACTGAGTTTACTTACTAATGGCACACTTTTTTATGATAAAGTAGTAAGAAAGGAAAGCGGTAAGGTAGATATAGTATTACCATCCTTGGATGCAGTTAGACCCGAAAGTTTCCTAAAGATAAACAGACCTAATCCCAGTTTAAATATAGAAAAGATAATCGATGGGTTAATTCGGTTTAGAAAAGAGAATCCTACTACTACTATGTGGTTAGAGCTATTCATAGTGCAGGGCATAAATGATAGTGAGCTTGAAATTGAGCAGATAAAGCAAGTTTTAACCCAAATCTCACCCGATAGGATTCAGTTGAACACCTTGGATAGGCCTGGTACTGCCTCCTGGGTAAAGGCAGCCTCTACCCAACAATTGTTGGAAATTAAACAAAAATTGGATCCACTGCCAACAGAAATAATTGCCAAGTTTAAATCTGCCAGAAAATACCGCAGCTATAACCAAGATATCGAAAAAACCATATTGGAAACAATTAGTCGACGCCCTTGTACAGATAAAGACCTTTGCGAAATTCTGGGTCTGCATATTAATGAATTGAATAAATATTTACAGCAGTTACAAAAAGAAAATAAAATTAAGAGTGAAAGATTAGAACGTGGAGTATTTTTCCGAACCATTAAAAATAATATATGAGGAGTTTCAAAAACATCCCCAAGCACGCATAGTGGATTATTATAAACTTTTTTTTCAAGGGAGTTATGGTCCTTCTCATTATATTAAGAACAAAGAAGCTTCAAAAAATTATATAGAAAAAGAACTAGAAAAAGTAAGCTTGGTATTTCCCAAACAAATATTCCGTAATATAAGCTTTTTATCTCCTTTCTATAGAATTGATTTGCAATTATTGATTTTGTATGATGTTTCCATAGAAGAATTTAATGAATTGTTTTTTAGAAGCAGTTTGAAAAAAATTAAAATAAATAAGGAAAAATGGTTAGTAGAATGGAAGAAAATAGAAAGATTGATTGTAACAGAAAAAATTCCAATTCCAGATTTAAAGGCAGATATTAAAAAATTGGATAGAAGATTAGCTATGGGGGAAATCGTTTTTTCTCATAGCAGTGAATATCATATCCACCACCAACCCCATTATCGTATTATCCACTCTCAATATATTCCTTTTCTAAAAGAAAAAGCCTCGGTGAAGACCGAGGCTTAATTTATCTAGGTTCCGATTATTTCAATCGGATTTTACTTACCAAATAAGTATTATTTCATAAGAATCATTTTCTTGGTAGAAGTATATTTTCCAGCTTGCATTTTGTAGAAATAAACACCACTGGAAACAGAATTTCCACTTTCATCTCTACCATTCCAAACTACACTATGTTCACCAGCATCTTTGGTTGAATTAACCAAGGTTTTAATTTTTTGTCCTTTAATGTTGTAAATTTCGATAGTAACATTTCCTGGTTGAGTCATTTCGTAGTTTATGGTTGTCTCTGGGTTAAATGGATTGGGATAGTTTTGGCTTAAACGACCAGCCACAGGAACAACACTTGGCTGCGTACTGCCGTCTTCTGGAAATACAATCTTCAAAGAAGCATATTTAATAATTCCACCATTGTTCAGACCATTAGCTTGAATATATGAACCCCAAGAGTTATCATCTAAATAAGCAAACTGTAGAAGTCCTTCATTGTTACCAAGATCTTTGATAACGTCAGCGGGATAGATATATTCTGGGATCTGTCCGGCAAGTTCTGGAGTTTCGTTTGCATTCAAGCGAATTGGTTCACTCCAGGTAGCACCATGATCACCTGAAACTGTAATCATAATCTCTGGTGTAGATTCCCAAGCAGGATCAGCACCAGGAAGATCATCAGCTACTAGTTTAGCTTTGGTACCATCTGACCATACAGCTGCCATCCAGCCGTTTTCTTCATTTGTGGCCAAGTGATAGTAGTTTTCGTGGAAAGCATCATCACCAACGTGCCAGTAAACAGTCCAACTCATTGGCCATTCAGGATAACCATCTGCATCATAACTGTCTACTTCGCCATCTTCATCCAAGTCCCAAGGAATCATTAGTTGGTCGTCAGCCGGATTAGCTCCTTCTATATACAGGTCGTAGAATCCGAATTCTTCATTAGCCAAATCGAAATAATACAATTTAGGATATACCTGTAACCAATTTGGATAGTAATATCCTGGTCCATTTCCATCTAAGGCATCGAAAGTAATACCCATTGCCCCCATCCAGCACAGTTTATTACCATTATCAATAAATTTGGCATCCATGTGGCCGCTATGGAGTGGTTCAAATAAGGTTTCATAAGGTATACCGGGAGTATTGACATCAGAATAAAGATATTCTGTACCAGCTTCATTCATTGGGTTTTCAATTGGGAAGGTAGCATCTGCTTCATAATATTCAAATGGTCCTTCACCATAATTATCGTTAATAAGAGCGAAGAATTTGGAATAAGTATAGCCATCATCAGCTGTTGGTCCTGTATGATAACCAATATAAGCTACCACATTATCACGGACGGTCATAGCTTTAAAAGGTCTAATCCATTCAGGGTCTTCAGCATTCCAGTTATCAAATTGTTCAATAGTTCTATAATTCCAGTCGAACTCAAGTTGTAGATCTAAATCGCCATTAGTGAAATCAGCATAAGCAAGAAGTACATTTTCAGATGGATCGCCTTGAGAACCATGTGCTCCAGTAAAATTATTTGCTGTAATATAAACACGGCGGTATTCTTCACCTAGTGGAGATTCTCCCACATAAGTATATGGCCATATAAATTCATCATCTTCAAATGGTAACACACCTGCACCCTGCAAATCACTGTTGTCTATTGCAGCATAAGGAGTAGTCCACAGACCAGCTGTACCCAGCAAATGATATAAATCATAAGTAAAAGCATCTTCATAAAGTGATTCATCATCCATATTAACATGGAAGGCTACCATAGGATCACCAGTAACTGGATCAATATCTATGCCAGCGTATCCTTCAGTTAAATCCCAGCTTGCTACTGGGTCTGTAGCTAATACATTACCAGAAGAGTCAATATAAGCGTAATAAACACGTCTGGTAGCACTAGAAGTTTCGCTTATGTGGAAGACAAAGTAAGCGCCATCAGCCGGATTTCCGAAAGGTTGGGAAATTTCGGGTTGTACTCTTAATGGTGAACTGCAATAACTACCAGGCTGGTAGTCATAATAAGTTGATATGATATCGACAGGAATGTTTACCCAACTCCATGTTGGAATTTCACGTTCATTTGCTTTCAAATAACCACTAAAGTTGGCAGGACTTTCCACTGATTTGCTTGGGCCAGCAGGTTGCATGATCTCATCAGCTAAAAGGGAACCAACTAAAATTACCATTACAAAAAGGATTGTAATTTTTTTCATCTTTCCTCCTTTGGATTTTATCCTTTTCTATTCATTTTATTTACCTTGTTCAAGTTTAGCATTTAAATTAAAAAAGTAATGTTTTTTTACTATAAGACAAAAAAAAATATAAATTTCCCCCTCAGCTAAGAGGGGGAGTTATAGTTCTAATAAAAGAATTTTAGACTAAATCTATGAGGAGTTTTTATCATATCTTCTGATAGATCGCCTAAATCTGAGTATGAATAGTCCAGATGGATTATTGCAAAATTTGTGGGAATAATCCACCCAAAACCAGCAGAAAATCCGGCAGCATCTTGTTCAAATTGATAACCAGAGCGTAGTCTGAATGTGCCTAATTGATATTCTGCTCCTAAGTTGTAAGTTTCTTTTCTGTCTACATAGCTATCTAATTGTAGGGAAGCTATTAGTGCGTTGCTGTTTTCATCATCACGGTAAATGTCGCCAGCAACTCCTAATGAGAAGTTCATGGGTATTTTAAATGGAACTTCTTCTCTATCTTCGTCGATAAGGCCATCTCCATCGTTATCGAGAAGATCAAATGGGTCCTCATCAACTGAACCGTCACCATCGTTGTCTAAGTCATAACGAAGATCTGGGCCGAAATTTCTGAGGGCCATACCTATAGTAAGATTTCTCCAGCCGGTATTATACAGTGTTCCAATATCTACGGAAAAACCATTAACTGCATGTTCATCTAATTTTTCTCTTAGATATTTGGCTGTGAGCCCGAAGGAGAACTTATCTGTGTAAGCTGCTGAATAAGTAAGGCCAGAAGCTATATCGTAACAGGTAAATTCTTCTCCTGTGGGTATATCAAAACTATCTTCGATAAAAACATCCATGTAATCCATGTGCAGCCCTGAAGCAAAGAAAGCAAA
>JAXHUB010000056.1:0-7272 GCA_034189845.1 Candidatus Cloacimonadota bacterium
TCTTCCGCATGGGCGATTTCTACGAAACATTTTTCGATGATGCCAAAGTGGCATCCAAAATTTTGGGAATAACTCTTACTGCTCGCAATAAGAATGTTGAAAATCCAGTTCCCTTGGCTGGATTTCCTTTTCATGCACTAGAAAACTATTTGGATAAATTAATTAAACATGGTTTAAAAGTTGTGATTTGCGAACAAATAGAAGATCCTAAACAAGCTAAAGGAATAGTTAAACGTGATATTGTGGACATTATAACCCCCGGCTCTATAATAGATGGTAAACTCATCGATAAAACCGATAACAATTTTTTGGCAGCTGTATATTGTGAAGAGAAAAAAAGCAAAACAGGGCTCGCTCTTTTGGATATCTCTACCGGTGATTTTTTGTTTACGGAAACTGCCTGGGAACAACTTGTGAATGAACTTTTGCGTCTTAAACCTAGCGAAATTATAGTGGAAAATCAAACCATAAAAGAGAAATTGGAAGAGATAAAACTGAACTATGAGCCCTCTGTAACAATATTTGATTCATGGTATTTCGATGCTGAAGAAGCAGAAAATTTACTAAAAAAACAGTTCGGAACAACCTCGCTCGAGGGTTTTGGCGGCAAAAATCATCCTTTCGCCCGTACAGCGGCTGGAATTGCTTTGGCATACGTGCAATCGTTGAAAAATGAAAACCTTACTCATATAAATAACATGCGTTTTTATTCTTTGGAAAATTATATGCAATTAGATGAAGTTTCTCGCCGAAATTTAGAATTACTACGCTCTATTCGCTATAATAGTCGAGAAGGAAGTTTGATCTCAATACTCGATAAAACCCAAACTCCCATGGGCTCGCGTAAACTTACCCAATGGCTGCTAAATCCTCTTTTAAATAAAAATAAAATAGAAAAAAGACATTCTGCTGTGGGCTGCATGACAGATAATATTGCCTTTACCGAAGATTTACGAACTATTTTAAGTGAAATTGGTGATTTGAGCCGTATTATTAGTAAAGTGGGAACTAAAAGAGTAAACCCGCGAGACCTTATAGCACTGCGAAATTATCTGAGCACAGCTCCTCAAATTTCTAAAGTATTAGAAAAATTTGAAGATGAACTACTGCAAACCCTAAAAGCCAATATCGAAGATTATACCGAGGTTATGAAACTGATAGATAGCGCAATTATAGATGATCCGCCTTTTACTATTACCGAAGGAAATATAATAAAAAGTAAATACAATGAATATTTGGATGAACTTCGCGAAATAAGCAGTAGTGGTAAAAGCTGGATTGCTCGTTTAGAAGATTATGAGCGGAAGAAAACAGGAATATCTTCTCTGAAAGTAAACTATAATAAAGTTTTTGGTTATTATATTGAAATTACTAAAACCCACAAAGATAAAGTCCCCGATTATTACACCCGCAAACAAACTCTCGTAAATTCAGAACGATATATTAGTCCTAAATTAAAAGAATATGAAGCTAAAGTGCTGGGAGCAGAAGAAAGAATAAAAAATTTAGAATACGATATTTTTTGTAAAATTCGTGATAAACTCTGCAAGCAAGTTGCCTTTATGCAGAAATATGTGCAGGTAGTTTCCGACTTGGACGTATTTGCCAATTTAGCTTATATTGCCTATCATAATAATTACTGCCGCCCCATTTTCAGTGAAGAAAAATACATGAAAATTGATTCCTGCCGCCATCCAGTTATTGAAAAACTGCTTAATAATGAGGAATTTATACCAAACGATGCCTATATGAATAACAAAGATAATAAAATAATTCTACTTACCGGACCCAATATGGCAGGGAAATCAACTTATCTACGTCAGTTGGGGCTCTTAGTTATTATGGCTCAAATGGGAAGCTTTGTGCCAGCCCAAAAAGCAGAATTACCGATCTTCGATAAAGTTTTCACCCGGGTAGGCGCTTCCGATAATTTAGCTATGGGACAAAGTACATTTCTGGTAGAGATGTTAGAAACAGCAAATATACTTAATTCTGCTACTCCAGACTCACTAATACTTTTAGATGAAATAGGAAGAGGAACTAGTACGTTCGATGGGCTTAGTTTAGCATGGGCTATTGTTGAATACATACACAATTACAAACAAATCTCAGCTAAAACACTATTTGCTACCCATTACCACGAGCTAACCGAATTGGAAAACATTTTGCCTGGAGTAAAAAATTACAATATTTCTGTAAAAGAGTGGAACGATGAGATAATATTTTTAAGAAAAATAGAGCGCGGTAGCGCCGACCAGAGCTATGGGGTGCAAGTAGCACGCTTAGCAGGTCTTCCACCTACGGTAATTAAACGTGCTCGGGAAATCTTGAAAAACCTAGAAAAACACGAACTTAGCCCCCAAGGATTAAGCGCTCAAACCAAAAGAAAACTTCTGAGAGAAAGTAATCAAATGGATATATTTGACGCTATTTTCGAAAGAGATGAAGAGAAAAATCAAATTTTAGAAGAAATAAAAAAAATTGATGTGAACAGCCTTACACCACTGCAAGCTATTCAAAAATTAGCTGACCTAAAAAGTAAACTGTAATGGAAATGTATTTGGTTAGCGCCTGTTTAGCAGGAATAAATTGCACTTACCAAGCAGGCAACAACTTACATCCAAAAGTTCTGGAATTAGTTAAACAAAAACGAGCTTTTTTGGTCTGTCCAGAACAACTAGGCGGACTTCCAACTCCTAGAACACCAGCAGAGATATTGAATAACAAGGTTTATATGAAAGATGGCAAAGATGTAACTTCCAATTTCCAAAAAGGTGCACAGGAAACGCTTCGTATAATAAAACTCTTAAATATTAAGAATGCAATTCTAAAGCAAAATTCACCCAGTTGTGGTTGTGGAAAAATTTACGATGGCACTCACAGCGGCAGATTGATACTCGGAAATGGTATAACAGCTGAACTACTTTTAGAAAACGGTATAAAGATAATTACAGAAGATGAACTGGAAAATATTTCTCTGTAGAAATCGAATAAATTGGGCCAGAATTCGTTAATAATAATTGGTTTATAAACTTATACTTGCGCAAGATTTTCTTTATCTCCATTTACATTCAAGTTTAAACAAGACAATGTATGTGCGCAAAAAGCAAAAAAAAAAGGCTGAAACCCATATAAGCTCCAGCCATTGCAAAATCTATTTAAAGGGAATTACTTACCTTTTTTCTTATGACGATTTTTGCGTAGTCTTTTTTTTCTTTTGTGTTTACTTATTTTATGTCTTTTTTTCTTTTTTCCGCAAGGCATTAGCTCTCCCTTATAACATTTCCTGATTGGCTTCGTTAACAATTTCCTTTAAAGCACGAGAAAATTTGAAAGTAGGCACAACACGCGCTGGCACTTTCACTTTTTCTTCTGTTTTAGGATTACGTCCAATTCTTTCTTTTCTTTTTTTCAATTTAAATGTTCCAAATCCTCTTATTTCGATGTGCTTTCCATCTTTTAAAGCATCTTTTATAGCTTCTAAAAAACCATCTACTGTTAGTGCTACATCTTTACGAATTATACCGGTATCTTGTGATATAATCTTCACTAAATCTGCCTTTGTCATAGTTTATCGCTCCTTCACTAAATTTTTTGTATGCCCCTAAATTAATCGTAACGAATATCTGTCAAGCACTTTCTGTGTAACTTAAAGTAATAAAAAAGTTTACATTAGTAATTACCTACTTTTTAATATAAAAAAAGTAGGATTCCATAATATTTTTAGTTGACGAGTTGCTGTGTTTTTAGAAAAGGAAAAAAAATAGAAGGATAAGTATGAAAGCAATTATATTAGCTGCGGGTATGGGAAAAAGATTACAAGATGTTGCAGAAGGAATGCCCAAAAGCATGATAAAAATAGAAAAAAAATCCATAATTCACAATCAAATAGAAAGCTGTAGGCAAGTTGGAATAAATAATTTTGTGATTGTAGTTGGTTATAAAGCCAAGCAATTAAAAGAACATATTCTGGAAGTATGTTCACCCGAAGAAGTAACTTTTGTTTTGAATAAAGTTTACGAGACTACCAATACTCTTTATTCTTTATATTTATGTAAGGAATACTTAACCGATGATTTTATCTATTTCAATGCCGATGTTATGTTTAAATCTGAACTTTTAAAACTAATAGCAGAATCCAGCACTAATTCACAGTTGCTTTTGGAAACAAAATCTTGTGCTGAAGAAGAAGTGAAGATGATAATTGATGAGAATAATCGCATAGAAGAGATAGGAAAGGATATTCCCATAAGTCAGTGTGCTGGTGAATTTATCGGTATCGCCAAATTCAAAAAAGAGGTTATTCCAGAATTCCAGAAAGCCTTGGAACAAGGAATAGCAATGAACCAAGAAAACAACTACTTTGAATTTGCAGTGAATATTTTAGCAAAAAATGTATTTCTGGAAGCTGTTCCTACTCAAAACATACCCTGCTTGGAAATAGATTTTCCCGAAGACTTGCAAATGGCTCGTAAAATTTTCGATGGCTAATGGAAAAAGTATTATTAGTAGCTATCAATGCCCGCTATAGACATTCCAACCTGGCAATACGCTATCTGAGGAATTATAATAACGATCTTAATTATAGAATAGAACTGCTGGAAACAAGCTTAAAGCAAGACAGACAAACGATATTGTCTGCCATATATCATCACCACCCCGATATTATTGGATTTTCTGTATATATTTGGAATTCCAATATTTACAAACTACTAATAGCTGATGTGAAAAAAGTTTTACCAAATTGTAAAATAATTCTAGGTGGACCAGAGGTTACTTATTCAGCATCTTTCTGGTTAGAAGAATTTAAAGATATCGATTACATTGTGAAAGGCGCTGGTGAAGAAGGATTTCGCTATATCCTAACCAATTGGCCTACGGAAAAAATTGTCTGTCAGCCTAATCCAGAATTTCAGTCATTGCCTTTCCCCTATCTTCCGCAAGATTTTCTCGAACTTGATTCCAAATATATTTACTATGAAACCAGCCGTGGATGTCCTTTTAATTGTAGCTACTGTTTATCTTCTCGGCAAGATGACCCACTTCGATATCGTAGCTGGCAACAAATAAAAGAAGAGCTAACCTATCTAATCTGTAAGAATCCAAAAATAATTAAATTTGTCGATCGCACTTTTAATGCCAACCGTAAGCTTTCCAGAAAAATCTGGCAATTTTTATTGGATAAAGAAACCACCACCAAATTCCATTTTGAAATTCATCCTAATCTTTTGGGAAAGGAAGATTTTGATTTATTACAACAGGCAAAGAAAAACAAATTCCAATTCGAAATTGGTATTCAAACAACCAATTTGCGCACTCTGAAGGCAATTAATCGAGCCGAGCCATACCAGCGTGAAAATGTAAAAAAGTTAATTGAAATGAAGAAGTTTCATATACATGTTGACCTTATTGTAGGGCTTCCCTATGAAGGAATTGTTTCGCTTCAAAACACGTTCAATAACGTACACAGCTTGGGCGCAGACCATCTTCAGGTGGGATTTTTAAAAATATTAGCAGGCACTAAGATGGCTGAACAAAAAGAGGAATTTCAACTGCAATATCAGCAAAATGCTCCTTACAAAATTTTACAAAACAGATGGCTTTCTTATGAAGAAATTAACTTATTGGAAAGTATGGAAAATATCCAGAATCTACTTTATAATTCTGGGAACTTTTCCACTCTGCTTTTTTATGCAATTCCACTATTTGAATCTGCTTTCCATTTCTATAAAAATATTACTGAAAACTGGAAAAATATACCTGTTGTGCCCCGTAATTGGCAGAAAGTGGCATATTTGTTATATCTTTTTTTCAAAAAAAATCTGCCCCACAAATTAAATTTAATTTTAGATACTATGCGGTGGGATTGGTGTAAATTAGCTTCTGGTCATTATTATCCCGATTTTTTAGCTAATCATAAGCTTGTGCAAGCAAAGAAATATGGTTTTAATTATTTGAAACAGCAGCTACAAAGTTGGTCAAGAACAGATTTTACCTATTCGCAATTACGCCAAGCCATTTTTTTTCAGAAAAGCAGTACAGAATTTCACAATTGTCAATGTAACGAAATAGTTTGTTTTTTACCAAATGGAAAAAAAATAAAATTCCAATAAAAAAGGCAGCCGTTAAGCTGCCCTTATTATTTATTTTAGCAACATACATTTGCGTACTTCTGTGGTTTTACCATTTACTTCCATTTTATAGAAATAAATTCCAGAAGAAACGCTTTGTAAATTATTATCTTCTCCATTCCAATTTAGAATATATTTTCCCTTTTCGTATTCATTTGATGTTAATGTGCGTATTTTTTGTCCTTTTATGTTGTAAATAATTATGTTTACATGCGCCGGCTGTGAAAGAGCAAATGAGATATTGGTACTGGGATTGAATGGATTTGGGTAGGCAGCAAAAAGTTTCTGCTTGAATTCTGGTAACCCTTGTGGTTCATTCGCTACTAAATCGTTATCTTCAAAATACCCAGTACGATGGTAGTTACCTCGATATGTAATCCAAGGGTGCTGACTACCATAGGTTGTTTTGATGTCAATGGCATATACACCATTGGAAATGCCTGAAACCACTTCGGGATCGCCATCTTCATCTATATCTGCTATCGTAGCTGGCAAATTACCACTCAAATTAATCTCAACAGGGGTGAAATCCATTTGCTCGCCATCTGGTTTAAAGATGTAAAGATTGTTCAAAATGGTAAACTGCAGTAACTCTATTTGCGAATCGTTATCAATATCAGCAGCCAAGGGCGGGTTGTATGGCAAACTACTAATAGTTATTGGCCAACCTTCCATATATTCACCATTTTGCGTTATAATTGCTATTTCTTTATTTTGGGTAGAGAAGGCTATTTCCAATTCACCATCACCATCAAAATCGGCAGCAATAGGAGATTTTTGCACCCTACTTGCTAAAGACAGTTGCATCTCTATATTGCCAGCAGCAGAAATTAACATCAATTGATTATTGGCATTCGCTACCACTATTTTTTTATTGGGAAGAATGATAGGATCGGTTATGGCTACAGCTCCAAGCTCTACTGGAAAACCATCCAAATTTTCTCCATTTGCTGTTATCGCATTAACATTTCCGTCTAATGTAGTTAAAATGATCTCATAAGCCGAATCATTATTCAGATCGGCAGCTGCGATTTCATTACTCACCATAGCAGGAAGCTGGACAGGAAAATTTTCCACTATTTCGCCATTACTATTAAGCGTTATCAGATTATTATCGATGCCGCTACTAATAATTTCCAAA
>JAXHUB010000057.1:0-3243 GCA_034189845.1 Candidatus Cloacimonadota bacterium
CCTGGTTTTGGGTTTTCTGAATTTTTCCAAAAAGAATTCTTCCAGCTTCTTTTCCAAAATAATGTGAACATTTTTTCTGAACTTAACTATATGCAAAAGATTCCTTTCATTCCTTACTTCGAAGGCGTTTCAATTTATAAATGGATTGGTTATGAGCTGAACGCTTTGGGAGATAGTTATTTGCAAATTTTGATACAGACACCCCTGAGTTTGGATGTTGCAGCTCAGAGTGGCGAAGGAGAAGTTAAGTTTTGGGTAAAAAGCAATAGTTCTGCAGTCGCCAATGCTGTGGTAACTCTGGGCGAACAGCAAGGCTATACCGATGAAAATGGTGAAATTACATTTCCTAATAATGATGGAATAGTAGAAGTATATAAATTTGGGTACAAATATTTTACGTCCGATCTGCAAACCATTACCAGCCCGCTTTGTTTAGAAATAAATCAGGGCATAGATGATGACGGTTATGCTCAATCTGAGACATTTCAAATCAATTCTACTCTGCACAACAGTTCAAATGAGGATATCGAATTTATAGTTGAATATGAGTTTAATGAAGAGGAGTTGATATTGCAGATTTTAGGCGAGCATCCTGCTGTTATTGAGGCAAATACATCGCTGGAATTATCTTCGGTACAATTGCAGATAAAACCTATAGATTCTAGTTATCAGATGCCTAGTGGAAAAGTAATTCCTCTTGTGCAAAAAATAGTCGAGGTGAATTCCAATAACATTTTGTGGCAGCATAACTATAATATAAAAATTATAGCACCAGCATTCCAAATGAGTCAGCTGGAATGGGAAAATTATGATTTAGTCCCTGGCATGCAAAGCGATTTTTCCTTTAAAATTAAAAATATCGGAAATTTGGTGAGTGAGGCTGTCCAAATTTCTTTTACCAGCAGCGAAGATTGGATTAGTATAGCCGATGATATGATTGAATTAGATAATTTGCCTCCTGATAGCTCTGCTACACTTTGTAATCAAATGATAATTTCGGAAAATAGTCCTCCAGAGTTTTGGGTAGATATCGGATTAAATATAGAAGTGGATGATTTATATTCCTATACCGAGAGTATCAGTGTCCCTAATAGCAATTTTGGGTATAACAATAATTTCGAAAGTGATTTTAATTGGAATGGTGACAGCAGTTGGCAAATAGTAGACACATATGCCTATGAGGGAGAATATTCATTATCTTGCCGTCCATCAGATATCGGTTATTATGCCACCGAATCAGAGTATTTTTATTTTTTACCAGGAATGGAACTCAATTTTGCCTACCGTTACAAAATGCCTATGTATGGTGAAGATGGCTTTTTTGTTCGTTTGCATAGGGAGAGCAAAATAGACACTCTAATTTTTTTGGGAGCAGGAGGTGCCCTACCTTCTGAAAATGGAGAAAAGGGATATATAGAAGCTGATTGGAACCAGTATAATCTGAATATTCAAGATTTAACAACCCATGATTGGGAAAGAGGAGAACTTTTCAAAATCGATTTTCTTTTCAGTTACCCCGAAAAAGAAAGCGGGATCAACGATTATTACAATATGCCAGAAATAGGAATCTTTATTGATAATTTCCAGTTGGCAACTACTGGCATAGTCGATGCTGATACATTTCCCAATGCTACCGAAAAAATAATAACACTCTATCCCAATCCTTTCAATTCAAAGTTAAATTTAAAAATCGACAGTAACAACGATGGCAAAGTGGAAATTTTCAACGCGAAAGGACAAAAAGTTGATGAGATTAACAAAGCAAGAAATCAAATTAGTCTCCATTGGAATGCAGATCATCAGCCTTCAGGGATATATTTTATAAAATGGCAAGATGCCAACAACACAGTTACTAAGAAATGTCTGTTGCTAAAATAAGATTTGTTCATCGTGAAACATAACCAAGAAGGAAGAAATATGGGAAAAGAAAAATTATTGCAGGAAGCAAAAAAATCTGCCGATAATGCTTATGCACCTTATTCCGGGTTTAAAGTAGGAGCAGCTATCTTAACCCAAAGTGGAAAAATATATAGTGGATGCAATGTGGAAAATGCCTCGTACGGGCTTACCAACTGCGCCGAAAGAACAGCAATTTTTAAAGCCGTATCTGAAGGTGAAAGGAAGTTTAAACATTTACTAATTTATGTTGATTCTGATAAACTTTTTACCCCCTGTGGTGCTTGCCGGCAGGTTATAAACGAATTTACCCATGATATTCCTATTACAGTGGTTTCCAATAAGCAAAGTAAAACATTCAGTATTAAAGAGCTTTTACCCCATAGTTTCGATTTGTAAAATTTGATGCTATCAACAAAAATTTGCTTCTGTTGCATAATAGTTTATACTAATAATTAAGTAAATTTTGGAGGATGTAATGAAATATGATGTCGCAATAATAGGTGCTGGCCCAGGTGGATTAAGTGCCGCCATTTATGCTGCCCGCGGAGGATTGAAGACGGTAACCTTTGAAAAAGGATTGGTAGGGGGGCAGATAGTTTTAACTACTGAAATCGAGAACTATCCTGGATTTGAAAAATCTTTAAGTGGGTTTGAGTTGATAGACAAGATGCGTAAACAGACAGAAAAATTCAAGGCCGAGATTAGAGAAGAGGAGGTTAAGGCGATTGGTTTAGAAGGGTTGTGCAAGATAATAGAAACCAGTGCCGGCACATATAGGGCTAAATCGGTAATATTGGCAACAGGAGCACATCCTAGGAAGCTAAATGTACCAGGAGAAGCTAAATACACAGGTCGTGGAGTTTCTTATTGTGCCACATGTGATGGAGCGCTTTATCGAGATAAGGTGGTTGCCGTGGTAGGCGGAGGAGATTCTGCTGTGGAAGAAGCTATGTTTTTAACCCGATTTGCCAAAAAAGTCTATATAATACACCGTCGCGATAAACTACGTGCTGTAAAAATTGTACAAGAAAGAGCTTTTAATAATAGAAAAATAGATATTATTTGGGATACGGTGATTCAGGGAATAGATGGCGGAGAGCAACTAGAAAAATTACATCTATACAATCGGAAGACGAAGAAGTTCGAGACACTGCCAGTAGATGGTCTTTTTGTGTATGTGGGTATTATTCCCAATAATGAGCTGATTGAATCTAGAATAGAATTAAATGAATATGGATTTATAAAAACAGATGAAGAGATGCATACCAATATCCCAGGTATTTACGCTGCTGGCGATATTGTCGCCGTTGCTGAGCGCCCGGGTGACCGCACCCAGCATGGAGG
>JAXHUB010000058.1:0-8031 GCA_034189845.1 Candidatus Cloacimonadota bacterium
TGCTTACACAAAGCACTAAAGCTAAAAATAAAACTAATTTCTTCATAATTCCTCCTAAGTTTTTTTAATTTTCTTTTATTAAGACACTAATTTTTAAAATATTATGCCCTCTTATTTTAACTTACTAATTTTCTAATTTCTAAAACAACTGTCAAATATTTTTATTAAAATTTTACCAAAGTTTTGTTAATTTTTTATAAAGATGGGCATAGCAGAGTAAATTAGGTTACATTTAATTTTTCTGGTTGGTAAGTTTGCATTTGGAATTTTGTTTTATGTAATTGTAGTTGGATGAGTGTAAACTCATTTGCAGCTTCCTGCTTTTTAAATTTGACAATTTGCAAATGTTTTAGTTTTAGTGATTATAAGTAAAGATGAGTAAAATTAGGAGCAAGAATGCAAATAGAGGGTCTTCAATATCGCACAGTATGGTGGCAAGATAACGCTATAAATATAATCGATCAAGCCAAGTTACCTTTCAGATTCAAAATTCTCCAATTAACCACAGTGGAACAAGTTGCCCAGGCCATAGTGCAAATGCAGGTACGCGGTGCTCCTGCTATTGGGGCTACAGGAGGTTTTGGTTTAGCTTTAGCGGCCCAGCTTGCACCCGAGAAAGTTTTTTCCCAGTTTATTCTTAATGCCAAAGAAAAATTAGTCTCCACTCGTCCCACAGCTTTCGATCTTTCTTTTGCTTTAAATAAGGTAGAGGAAGCAATTTTTCAAAATAGTAATAATCCCGCAGAAGCAGCTTTACAGGCAGCGCAAGATTTTGCCGAAAAAAATGTACGGGCTTGCTTGCAAATAGGTGAATATGGAAAACAGCTTATAAAGCAAAATTTCCGAATTTTAACTCACTGTAATGCTGGTGCTTTAGCTACGGTAGATTTTGGAACTGCTCTTGCCCCTATTCGTTTTAGCAAAGAAAAAAATATATTCGTTTATGTAGATGAAACTCGTCCGCTCTTGCAGGGAAGCCGTTTAACAGCTTTTGAACTGGAGCAGGAAAACATACGGCATGCTATAATCACCGATAACGCAGCTGGTTATTTTATGCAAAAAAAAGAGATAGACATTGTGATAACTGGCGCAGATAGAATAGCATTAAATGGCGATGTAGCCAATAAGATAGGAACCTATGAAAAAGCAATTGTAGCTAAAGAAAATAATATCCCCTTCTATGTGGCAGCGCCATTCTCTACTATCGATTTTAATAGTAATACTGGAGCTAATATTCCCATAGAAGAACGGGATCATAATGAAGTTAATTATATCGAAGATATCCTGATTGCAAACCCCAATTCGCCGGTGAAAAACCCCGCTTTCGATATTACTCCAGCCCGCTACATCACTGGCATCATTACTGAAAAGGGCATATTTAGGCCAGAGCAAATAAAGGAAAGTAAGTGACAAAAAAATATTCCGGAACCAAATTTACTACTATTTTCCTATCAAAAAAAATTCCCTCTCATTCCCAAATAGAAAAACTAAAAAAATGGTGTAATATTTTTGCAGAACAATGTCTTTCACCAGCTGTTTCGGGTGGTGGGTTTGGTGGCAATCTTAGTTTTAGAAGTCATGGCAGTTTCATAATAACCGCTTCTGGTGCAAATTTAAAAAACATGAAATCGGAAGATTTTGTCGAAGTTTCCCATATAAAAGGTAATAAGGTATTCGTAACAGGAAACCAAGAGCCCTCTTCGGAAGCTATTTTACATTATGCTATTTACACCAAGAGAGCGGATGTTAACGCCATATTTCATGGGCATCATCTTCTTTCAAAAAAAGTTGCCGAAAAATTTGAAATTCCCATTACCAAACACAAGCAACCATACGGCACTTATGCACAAATAAAAGAGGTGTTAGCAATTTGTGATAAGCAAAATTTTGTTTTAATAAAAGATCACGGTTTCCTAACAATGGCAGCCGACATGGAATCGGCTGGAAAAATAGCCCTGGGATATATCTCTGAATGTGAAAAGTAGGAAAAAATGTTAAAAGTAAAATTCGAGCAAATGAATAGCGTTCCCATAATAAATTTAGCCAGCCGCTTTGCTGGCTTGGGTGCAAAAATTTATTTTGAACAATATTACCACTATAATGTGAACATCTTTTGTATGGAAGTGGGGCGGTTTGCGCTATAATTTTTTAGGAATAACTGCTAATAGCAGTAAACTACGCTGGTTAACAATCGATTATCAAAACAAAACTGCTCAAGAACTTTTTCCTATATTCGATAGAGTTTTACCGATATTTTAAAACCCTGGCATGGTCAACCAAAATGGGAACAGATAAAACCATATAGACTGCACGATCCCCGTAATATTTTCCCTTCATTTTTGGAAAAGGCCAGAAATTTTTTACAAGTTTCGGAGGAAAAACCACAATTGATATTTTTGACAAAAAAGTTATCAATCCTTATCATTTTTTTGCATAATATTTTCCCAAATTGGAAAACTAATTTTACCAATGATACAAAGGCATAAATCATGGTGACCTGAATATGTAACATATTCTTCTGGATGAAAAAGACAACATCTATATTATCGATTTTTCCGAAACAGGAATAACCAATATAGTTTCGGATTTTGCACACCTGGAGCCAATCTTCAAATTTTAAATGGTGAAGATAGACAGCCATAGTAAAATGGAACAAATGATAATGTTGGAAAACCTGCTCATAAAAACTGAAAAAATCGCTTATCTTCCTAATATTTCCAAAGAAATAGATGACCCGGAAATTATAAAAATCTACAAAATGATAAAAAAATGTGGGAATATGCCGTTAGAGCAACAATTTTTGAAGATAATATTTTGCCCTATCTGCTAGCACTTTTGGAATGGACACTGCCTTTAGTTTGTTATATGAATGATAAACAAAAACAACTTGCTATTTATAGCTCTGCCTTTATATATGAAAAGATAAAAGAAATGGAAAATATTTAGCGTTTTAAGAGATTTTTGATAACTCTGCGGGCTTGGGAAATTATCTCCTCTTCCCCATCTACTTGCCTATTTCTCATCAATAGTTTGCCATCGCATATGGTGGTATCTACACAGGAGCCATTAGCTGAATATACCATGTCGGAGATTAAATTATACCCTGGCACCAAACTCACCTCGTTCAAATTTACCAAAATAAGGTCGGCTAAATAACCTTCTGCTATCTTTCCTGCAGGTAAACCGAAAATCTGGGCAGCACTCGAGGTCGCCAAATCAAACATTTGCTGCGCTTCAGCTAACTGCGGATCTTCCGAACTTACTTTATGCAACAGCGATGCAATTTTCATCTCTTCTGTTAGATCCAAATTGTTGTTCGAACTAGCACCATCGGTGCCCAGGCAAATATTGATTCCCTTCCTAAATTTTTTTGTTAAAGGCATAATCCCGGAGCATAATTTCATATTCGAAGCTGGTGTGTGAACAATTTTTACATTTTTTTCAGCTAAAATATCCAGTTCTCTTTCATTTACCCAAATGGCATGTGCTATTATAGTACTTGGACCCAAAACGCCTAAATCATTCAAATACTCTACTGGTCTTTTACCAAAATTTTGCAAACTTTGCTCTACTTCATTCTTTGTTTCCGCCAAGTGTGTATGTATAAGCAGTTCATTTTTATCGGCATAATTTTTCACCCATTTTAAATTTTCAGCAGAAACAGTGTAAATAGCATGCGGTCCTAGCGAGAATTTTATTCTATGGCTGTATTTAAAACTTTCTTGATGCAATTTTTCCGCCATATTTCGAACTTCTTTTATTTTATTATCATCAAAATTATCTATCAACGCAGGAGCTACAACAGCTCGCATTCCCATCTCATCTGCCGCAACGGCAGTACCGTGAAAATGCCAATACATATCGTTAAAGAAGGTAGTACCGCTTTTTATCATTTCCAAACAGGCCAATTTACTTCCCCAATACACATCTTCCTGGGTCATTTTTGCTTCTAATGGCCAAATTTTATTTTGCAGCCAATCCATCAACTTCATATCATCGGCATAACCACGCAGCAGATTCATAGCAGCATGAGTGTGGCCATTAAAAAATGATGGTAGAATTGCTTTATTCGAGCCATCTATCACTTCGTCTGCTGGCTGATTTATCTTACTAGCTATTTTTTCTATCTTGTTTTTTACTATTAAAACATCTTTTGCTCGCCCATTTAAAACAGCTTGCTTTATTAGGATACTCATAATTTAACACCTCTGAAGAAATTTTCCATATGTTTTAAAATTAGCCTTTTATGTCTACTATTTTCTAAACTTTCCTAAACAAGTTTTTTTACTTTTTTGCATTTCCAAAATTAATTTGTTTAATAGGTTAAAATTTTTAGATTTTTGATTGACAGAAAAGCAATTATATAAGGATTAAATTCAAGAAGAATGAATTTAAAAAGTATAGTTGTAAATAATTAGAAACTAAAAAAATAAGGAGTTGATATGAGTAAAAAACGAGTATATTTATTTGGCGATGGCAAAGCAGAAGGCAAAACAGAAATGAAGAACCTTCTCGGTGGTAAAGGTGCCAACTTGGCCGAAATGAATTTAGTAGGTGTTCCGGTTCCGCCCGGCTTCACTATAACTACAGATGCCTGTATTGAATATAACAAGCTAGGTGCAGAAAAGATGAGAGAGTTGCTGAAAGACGAAGTAGAAGAAGGAATTCACAATATAGAAAAACTGATGGGTGCCAAATTTGGTGACAGAGAAAACCCCTGTTTAGTATCGGTTCGTTCTGGCGCACGAGTATCGATGCCGGGAATGATGGACACGGTTTTGAATTTGGGTTTAAATGACAAAGCAGTGGAAGGTTTGGCTAAAAAATCCAATAATGAACGTTTTGCTTGGGATTCTTATCGACGTTTTGTGCAAATGTATGGCGATGTTGTTTTAGGTCTTAAACCCAGTAGCAAGGAAGATATCGATCCTTTTGAAGAAATCATCGAGAATATGAAAGAAAAGAAGGGTGTGGAAAATGATATTGAACTGGGAACCGAGGATTTGAAAGAATTAGTTAGACTTTTCAAAAAAGCCATAAAAGATAACACTAATCAAGAATTTCCTGAAGATCCCTGGGAACAGCTTTGGAAAGCTATTTTCGCTGTTTTTGGCAGCTGGAACAACCCTCGTGCCAAATACTATCGTAATATGAATAAAATTCCACATGATTGGGGAACAGCTGTAAACGTGCAGGCAATGGTATATGGAAATATGGGCGATAAATCTGCCACAGGTGTTGCCTTCACCCGAGATGCTGCTACTGGCGAAAATATCTTCAACGGAGAATATCTTATAAATGCTCAAGGTGAAGACGTTGTAGCAGGAACAAGAACTCCACAGCAAATTACCAAAGAAGGCTCAAAACGCTGGGCTAAATTGCAAGGTATATCCGAAGAAGAAAGAAAAACCAAATTTCCCTCCTTAGAAGAAACCATGCCAGAAATTTATAAAGAACTCGACGTAATCCAACAAAAATTGGAAGAGCATTATAAAGATATGCAAGATCTCGAATTCACCATTCAGGAAGGTAAACTGTGGTTACTTCAGACCAGAACTGGTAAGCGCACCGGCGCTGCTATGGTACGAATGGCTATAGAAATGCTACAGGAAGGCATGATTGATGAAAAAACAGCTTTAAAAAGAGTGGAACCAAATAGATTAGACGAACTTTTACATCCAATTTTCGAAAATAAAGCCCTGCAACAAGCCGAAGTAATTACAAAAGGCTTGCCAGCATCACCTGGCGCTGCTACAGGACAAATAGTATTCTTTGCCGATGAAGCAGGAAAATACGAAAAAACTATCTTAGTTCGTATAGAAACTTCTCCGGAAGATGTGGAAGGCATGGATTTAGCTAACGGAATTTTAACCGCTCGCGGCGGTATGACCTCCCATGCGGCAGTGGTTGCCCGTGGCATGGGTAAATGCTGCGTTTCTGGTGCCGGCCATATTAAATTAGATTACCGCAAACGTACAATGACTGTCGATGGAAAAGATTTCAAAGAAGGCGATTGGATATCTTTAAATGGTACCACCGGTGAAGTTTATAAAGGAAAAGTAGAGACAAAGGATCCTGAACTTTCAGGAAATTTTGGCAAGTTGATGGAACTATGCGAAAAATATACAAAAATGTATGTAAGAACAAATGCCGACACTCCCCAGGATTCCAAAGTAGCCCGCAAATTCGGCGCTAGAGGTATTGGACTTACACGTACAGAACATATGTTCTTTGGTGGTAAAAGAATTAAAGCAATGCGCGAGATGATCTTGGCAGACGATGAAAAAGGACGCCGAGATGCATTAAAGAAACTGCTTCCCTACCAAAGAGAAGATTTTGAAGGAATTTTTGAGGCTATGAGCGGTCTGGGAGTAACTATTCGCTTACTGGATCCACCTCTGCATGAATTTGTTCCCAATGAAGAAAAAAATCAAAAAGAGATGGCTAAAGAGTTAGGAGTCGATTTAGAAAAGATCAAAGCAAAAGTCGATTCACTACATGAAGTTAACCCAATGCTGGGGCACCGTGGTTGCCGTTTGGGAAATACTTATCCAGAGATTACAGAAATGCAGGCTCGCGCCATAATAGAAGCTGCTATAAATGCCAAAAAAGCTGGCCATGATCCTCATCCAGAAATTATGGTTCCGCTTATTGGTACAGTTGAAGAATTTCAAATGCAGGCTGATATAATTAACCAAACAGCCCAAGAGGTATTCGAAGAAACTGGTGAAAAAGTAGATTATTTGGTTGGCACCATGATCGAAATCCCTCGTGCTGCCCTAACTGCAGATGAAATTGGTAAAGTAGCCGATTTCTTCAGCTTTGGAACTAATGACCTTACCCAAATGACTTTCGGCTATAGCCGTGATGATGCTGGTAAATTCCTACCAATATATCAGGAAAAAGGACTTTTAAAAGTAGATCCTTTCCAAGTTCTCGATCAAACCGGTGTGGGACAACTAGTTGAAATGGGTACCCAAAAAGGACGCAGCTCTAATCCTGAATTGAAAGTAGGGATTTGTGGTGAACATGGTGGAGAACCTAGTTCTGTAAAATTTTGTCATACAGTAGGTATGGACTATGTAAGCTGTTCTCCTTACCGAGTACCTATTGCCAGATTAGCTGCTGCACAAGCTGCTATAGAAGAAAACGAATAACCATAAAGAAACACCCTCCGAGAAAAACGGAGGGTGTTTCTTCCAAAAACCTATTCAATTCTAGTTCCTCTGCCCTCTTCTATATTTGGAGAACTGTTATAAACCTCTATCACATTGTAAATAACTGGTGGAAATTCATTTCCAGACTCACCATGGAAATAGTCGTGCATTAAATTCACAAATTTCACAACATTTTCTTCGTAATCATTAAGCTCAGAATTTTGGGGATGCAAAAGATAACTAATAGTTTTCAATTTATAAGTGGGGATGTCCATAAAAACAATTACTGAAACAGGGTTATTCATTTGGTTCAAGAAAGTTTGCGTTCCTCTTTCGGGCCGAGAATACAATTCCAGCGAGACTAGTTTGCTAATATCCCATATTTCGCTTCCCTGGTTATACAATTTCTTTAATATTTCAAGTTTCTCAGTTACCTTTTTATCCTGGGTTGTTTCCAAAAGCTCTATAACTTCGGCCAATTTTTCTTTTTTAGGAAGAAATCCCATACCTTTAATAGCATTATTCAATTTAAATTGGGAATCTTGACGCTGGTAGCCATAGGTTGCCACAATACCGTTGTGTGCGCCAGCTAAGGACGGCATCTTTCCTTTTTGTATCTTTTCCAAAGAATCTATTCGCTCGTTAAAACTCCACTCTACAAATTCAGAAGGGAGTTTTTTCACTTCATATAAATCCCATCTTCCAGAAATATTCGCTCTTATCAGATTTTTATCGATCTTACTAGCATCAACCCTGGTTTGAATAAAAAAATCATCCAGCCAAAATTCTTGTCCCCATTTCTCTTTATTTTTTTTTTCATCTTCTTTTTTCTTTTCATTTCCGCATGCTACTAATAAAAAAACTAATAAACAAC
>JAXHUB010000059.1:0-5102 GCA_034189845.1 Candidatus Cloacimonadota bacterium
GTTCGTTTAAAAAATTGTAGAACTTCATAGCATGGAATTTTTTAAACGAACGTGGTGGAAGGGTTATTCTAAAAAAAATAGCTCAACCAGAGGTGGATTTTGATTCTCCCACAGAGGTTTTTGAACTCTCATTGAAACACGAGCAATTTGTTACCAAATCCATTAATGAACTAGTAGAGTTAGCTATTGCAGAAAAAGATCACGCAACCAAAAGTTTTCTAAACTGGTACGTGGATGAACAAGTAGAAGAAGAAGATACAATGGATGGAATTGTAAACAAACTTAAAATGATCGGTGGTAAAGGGCATGGCATGCTTATGATGGATAAAGAACTAGGAACCAGAACCTTTACACAACCTATCGAAGAGTAAAAAAGGGAGGAAAAAATGACAAAACTAAGACAACTTTATTATTGCGAAATATGTGGAAATGTAGTAGAGATAACAAATGAAGGACAACCAGCGCTAGTTTGTTGCGGAGAACCAATGAATTTATTAGAAGCTAAAACAGAAGATTCTAGCACTGAAAAACATGTTCCATATGTGGAAGAAACCGCAAACGGTGTAGTAGTTAAAATTGGCCAAAACGAATCTCACCCCATGACCGAAAAACATCACATTAAATTTATCGAAGTGCTTACCAAAGACAAGGTATACCGCGCAGAACTGAAAGTTGGTGATGAACCAAAAGCAGAATTCCCTGTGAAAAAAGATGAAATAGAAAGCACCAGAGAATGGTGCAATATTCACGGATTATGGAAAGGTTAAAATAAGAAAGGAGATAAAGATGGAAGAAAAATTCAACATGCCTCTATTGGGAGACAAATTTCCCGAATTAAAGGTAAATACGACTCTTGGACCAAAAATATTACCCAAAGACTACGAGGGTAAATGGTTCGTATTATTCAGTCATCCTGGTGATTTTACACCAGTATGCACAACTGAATTCTACGCTTTCCAAAAACGTTATGAACAATTCAAAAAAATGAATGTAGAACTTATTGGAATGTCTATCGACCAGGTACATTCCCATATTAAGTGGGTAGAATGGATCGAAGATAATTTAGATGAAAAGATCGAATTTCCAATTATAGCTGCTAACGATCAAATAGCGCTTAAGCTTGGAATGCTGCATCCAGGAAAAGGAACAAACACAGTACGCGCAGTATTTGTAGTTGATCCTAAAGGCAAGACCAGATTAGTACTGTATTATCCCCAAGAAATTGGTAGAAATATGGATGAAATAGTAAGGGCAGTAAAAGCGCTTAAGGTGTCTGATGAAAACGGAGTTGCTATGCCAGCTGATTGGCCTAACAATGAATTGATAAAAGACAGAGTAATATTGCCACCAGCTTCTAATATGAAAGATGCTGAAAAACGTAAAGGTCAGAAAGATTGCTATGATTGGTGGTTCTGTCATAAAGAACTGAAATAAAGTATTGACTAATTGGCCTAGTTTGCTAAATATAACTAGGTCAATTTTTTTGAATAATGGAGGAAAAATGGAATTTAGAGATTCGAAGACAGTAATAAATCTTATGAAAGCATTTGCGGGTGAATCGCAGGCAAGAATGAGATACAACTATTATGCATCAGTGGCGCATAAAGAAGGATTTAGGCAAATAGAGGCTATTTTTAATGAAACAGCAGAAAATGAAAAGGAGCATGCCAAACTATTTATGAAACAACTTATAAAAAATGGAGTAAACAAAGAAGCTGTTGTTATAAACGATGCTGGCTATCCTGTTTGCTATGACGATACTTTGAGTAACTTGGAATGTGCTGCTGATGGTGAAAATGAAGAGTGGGTTGACCTCTATCCTACTTTTGCCAAAGTAGCCGAAGAAGAAGGTTATACTGAAGTAGCTAAAACTTTTCGTTTAGTAGCAGAAGTAGAAAAACGTCACGAAGCACGTTATCGCAAATTATGGAAAAATGTAAAAGAACATACTGTTTTTAAGAAAGATGATAAAGTATATTGGAAATGCCGAAACTGTGGTCATATAGTGTATAGCATAGAAGCACCAGAAGTATGCCCTGTTTGTGACCATCCCAGAGATCATTTTGAAGTTTGGAAAGAAACATACTAAAAAGGAGGGAAGCTATGCAAAAATATCGTTGCGATGCCTGTGGTTATATCTATGACCCAGCAGAAAACAACAATGTAGCATTCGAAGACCTACCTGATGATTGGGTTTGTCCAGAATGTGGTGTGGGTAAAGATCTTTTTAGCCCCATTGATTAAAAATAAAAAAGTGGATGCCTGCTATGGCATCCACTTATTTTTGGGAGGTATTTTATGGATTCAAAAAAATTCAATGAGATTATAGATTTTGCAGTAGATAAGGAAAAAGAAGCTGTAGAGTTTTATCAAGATTTGCAAACGAAAGCCAAATTCAAAGCTCAAAAAGAAATGTTAAAAGAATTGGAAAATATGGAAAAGGGACATATCATAATATTGAATCAGCTTAGAAAAAAAGGTTACGACATTGTTTCAGAAAAAAAGGAAGTGCCAGATTTGAAAATTAGTAATTATATAGTTAATGTAGAGCCTTCCCAGAATATGAGCTATCAAGATATTTTAATAGTTGCTATGAAACGAGAAGAAGCTTCCAAAAATTTGTATACAGATTTAGCAGCAAAGCTGGAAGCTAGAGAAGCACAGCAAGTATTCCAAAGATTGGCTCAGGAAGAAGCTAGACACAAACTAAAATTTGAAAAACTATATGATGAACAGGTTTTAAAAGATAATTAAGGGGTATTTATGGCAAATCTTCAGACAAAATACATGAATTTGGAATTGAAAAATCCCATTATTGTTGGTTCCAGCGGTTTAACCAATTCAGTAGATTCAATTAAGGAATTGGCTAACAACGGTGCTGCAGCCGTAGTACTTAAATCTTTATTCGAAGAGCAAATAATGATGGAAATCGATAAATCGATGAAATATTATCCCCCAGCTCATTCTCATACAGAAACAGAAGATTATCTATCCTATTTCGAAAAGAAACATCATCTTGAAAAATATTTAAATTTAATAAAAGATACCAAAAAAACGGTTGATATCCCTATAATTGCAAGTATAAACTGTCGTACAGCTTCCGAGTGGATAAATTTCGCCGAAGAGATTGAAAAAGCAGGTGCAGATGGATTGGAACTGAATATCTTCCTACTTCCTTCCGACTTCAAACAAGGAATTGATGGTAAGCTCTATTTTGAAATCATAAAAAAAATTAGAGCTAAAATTAAAATTCCAATTGCTGTGAAAATAGGTTATTACTTCAATAATTTGGCACAACATATTGTACAGCTCTCTCGTACGGATATAAATGGATTAGTTCTTTTCAATCGCACATACAATCCCGATATTGATATAGAAAAAGAAGAACTTGTGGCAAGCGAACCTCTTAGTTGCGAACACGAAATAGCTCATTCTATACGCTGGTTGGGAATAGTTTCTCCTCATACCGATTGTTCTTTAGCTGCTACTGGCGGCATTCACAATGCAGAATCTGTTCTAAAGGAAATTTTTGTTGGTGCAGATGCAGTGCAAATAGTGTCAGTTTTATATAAAAAATCGGCAACCGAAATAAAAAGGATATTAGAAAACCTAGAAACCTGGTTGGATAAAAAACAATATGACTCTATTCAAAAATTCAAGGGTAAATTAGCTAGAACTGAAATCTCTAATCCACAGTTTTATGAAAGAGTGCAGTTTATGAAATACCTTCAAGGCGAAGCGTAAAAAACCATTTTAGGAGGCTGTTATGATTTCCGATATAGAAATTGCTCATAAGGTAAAATTGGAACCAATTACTAATATTGCCAAAAGTCTGGGATTGGAAAAAGAAGACTTAGATCTGTATGGTGAATATAAGGCAAAACTAAAGCTATCAACTTTAGAAAAAATAAAGGATCAAAAACCTGGCAAGCTTATACTGGTTTCGGCTATAACGCCTACACCTGCCGGAGAAGGTAAAACCACAACTTCTATTGGGCTGGCTCAGGCTATGAATAAATTGGGAAAAAAGGCTATTGTGGCAATTCGCGAGCCATCCCTAGGACCTGTTTTTGGTTTAAAGGGCGGAGCTGCTGGTGGTGGTTATTCACAAGTATTGCCTATGGAAGATATCAATTTGCATTTTACTGGCGATATGCATGCAGTTACTTCAGCAAATAATAATCTGGCTGCACTTATCGATAATCATATCTACAACGGGAATAAGTTAAAGATAAATCCGCGTACTATTGTTTGGCGACGTGTAATGGATGTGAATGATCGTTCTCTTAGAAATATAGTTATTGGTTTAGGTGGCAAGAAACATGGTGTGCCGCGTGAAGATGGTTTTGATATAACCCCAGCTTCCGAGATCATGGCAATTTTGTGCCTTTCAAATAATCTTCAAGAGTTAAAAGAGAAGATAGGGAATATTATAGTTGGTTTAACCTACGATAACGAGTTGATAAAAGTAAGCGATCTGGGATTCCAGGGAGCAATTGCAGCACTTTTAAAAGATGCTTTGAAACCAAATTTAGTACAAACAATAGAGCAAACACCGGCTTTTATTCATGGAGGTCCTTTTGCCAATATTGCACAAGGAACCAACAGCGTTTTAGCTACTAAAACAGCTATGAAATTAGCTGATTACACAGTTACAGAAGCAGGTTTTGGATTTGATTTGGGTGCTGAAAAGTTTTTCGATATTGTATGTCGCTACGGTGAATTTTGCCCTCATGCAGTAGTCCTGGTTGCCACGGTTAGAGCCCTAAAACATCATGGTGGAGTTAAATTGCGTGATATAGAAACACCTAATCCTAAAGCAGTCGAAAAGGGACTTGAGAACTTGAACAAACATTTAGAAAGTATCAGGAAATTTGGAATGCGCTCTGTGGTTGCAATTAACAAATTTTCCTCCGATACCAAAGATGAACTTGATATTGTGGAAGCATATGCTGAACAAAATGGGTTTGCAGCCTCAATTGTTGATTTTTGGGCAAAAGGTGGAGCTGGCGGTTTGGAATTAGCTGAAAAAGTCGATAGTCTCATTGCAGATGGAAGCTGTCACCTTAAGCCTCTTTATAATTGGGATAGTCCAGTAAAAG
>JAXHUB010000006.1:0-18253 GCA_034189845.1 Candidatus Cloacimonadota bacterium
TGATTCAGATCATTAAAGAAAAAATGGCAAAGTGTATTATATTAACTAACCAGGTATCAGTTTTTCGGAATTTAAACCCTGAAATTTATAGTATTACTGATAAAAAAATCATTTTCTCTTCTTAAATTACTTGCAAATTTCTAACGAAATTAGCAAAATAACTTATCAAATGGAGGTTGAATGAAATCTGTGGGAATTGAATCTTTATTATATGCCAATATTGGCTCTTAAGGCTATGAAGATCAATCTGAGAACCTTATTGGTAATAATAGTTTTATTAACTACGATATCATTGACCTTTCAGGTTTTATGGATTCAATTATATTTAGTGCTAATAGTTTTGGGCATGTTGCTGTTGCATACGAATCGCAGAAATAATTTTATACGTTTATTTCATCGTTTCAAGAAAATTTCTAAGCTTTTTTTAACCCTGATGCTGGTGCAAATTGTTTTTAGAAATCAGGGAGATATTTATTGGCAGTTTGGAATTCTTAAAGTTACCCAGCATGGTGTTTATTACGGGTTAATTTCTTCACTTCGCATTTGTCTCATTATACTTTTGGCAGCATTGTTATTTGAAAGACCATTCAACGATTACCTTTTAGCTTTTCGTAATTGGAAATTTCCCTATGAAGTTTCTTTTTTAATCGCATCGGTAATAAATTTTATTCCCACTTACAGCCAAGAATTCAAAAATATAAAGGAAAATCTCTATTTACGAGGTATACATTTCGGAAAATTGAAACTAACAGAGCGTTTTAAAGCCATTTTATCCATAATTTTTCCGGTTTTAGCACGTGCTTTGTTACAGGTGAAGGAACGTGCCATAGCCTTAGAATTAAGAGGATTTAGAATTTACAAAAAAAGAACTTTTATTCATAAGCATAAATTAACCACTCTCGATTGGCTTTTGCAATCAACCGCTATTTTACTTTTTATCTATATTATTGGAGGGTATTTAATATGACTGAAAGATTATATCAGTTAGACAGTTATTTAAAAGAATTTAACAGCCAGATTTTACATCACAATGAAAAAGAGAAGACAATAGAGCTTGACAAAACTGCCTTTTATCCAGGTGGAGGTGGTCAGCCCTGCGATACTGGATGGCTTATATTTCCAAGCAAAAAAATAAAAATTTGGAAAGTCTCTATTAAAAAACATAAAATTTGGCACTTTTACAAAGGAATTATAAATAACGAGGTGAAAAATGTAAAGGGAGAATTGGATTGGTCCAGAAGATACGATATTATGAGAACACACACAGCCATGCATATTTTAAGTGCAATTGCCTGGCGCGATTATGGCGTTCAAGTTACTGGTGGTAATATGGAAGTTTTACAGGGGCGTCTCGACTTTGAATTCGAATCACTCTCACCAGAGCTTGTAAACGAACTGGAGTTTAAGGCAAATCAGGAAGTAAAGTTTGCTCGTATGGTGAAAGTGGATATTTTACCAAGAAAAAGAGCTATGCAAATTCCCGATCTTATTCGAACCAAGATTAATCTGCTTCCTAAAGAGTTAAAAAAAATTAGAACAGTTGAAATAGAAGGATTAGACCTGCAAGCAGATGGGGGCACACATGTTCATAACACCAAGGAAGTGGGGAAAATCAAAATAACAGACTATAAAAGCAAAGGTAAAATGAACAAAAGAATTAAATTTACTTTAGTAAGGGAGACAAAATGAGAAAAATTTTATTTTCCCTGTTTTTGTTTTCTTCAATATTATGGGCGCAAGAGCTTGTTTTCTCAGCAGAAGATAACCCAAATGATGATGGTACGGCAATTTTATTAAAATGGAATGCAGATGCTTTGCAACCGACTACTCTGCGCATAATAAAATATGAAGAAAATGGAGATAGCACTCTGGTGCATCTTAGCACAGATACAAACGGACAGTATATTCTGGGAGATGGTATAGTACCGCAGGAACCAGCTAATTTCAGATTACAACTATTGGATATCGATGGAAATATAATAGCCCAGAAAGAAGTACAGGCAGTCTCGAAAGCACAGTGGTTCAATACAAATAAAATTTCGTTACTTATAATGGCAATAATTCTCTCTGCAGCTATTATCTATTACATTTTTTCTGCTCGTAGTGGTAAAAAGCTGTATATTAGGAAAATAGCTGGCTTGGAATCTATTGATGAATCGGTGGGTCGTGCTACCGAAATGGGCAGAGCGATCTTATTTATCCCAGGCACGTTAGATTTGGATAATATGCAAACAATCTCCGGACTTTCCATTCTAGGAAAGTTAGCCCAGAAAGTTGCGGAAAACGATGCCAAAATTATGGTTCCCGTATGCCGTTCTATGGTGCTTTCTACTGCAAAAGAAGTAGTCAAAGAAGCATATTTGAAAGCTGGGAAACCCGATGCCTACGATTCTGATTCCGTGTTTTATCTTACTGACGACCAATTTGGATTTGTAGCTGGTGTAGATGGAATTATAGTTCGAGAAAAACCAGCTGCCAACTTCTTTTTAGGTGCTTTTTATGCCGAGTCACTAATTTTGGCTGAAACCGGATTTGCCAGCGGAGCAGTTCAAACAGCAGGTACTGCCATGCCTAGTCAATTGCCTTTCTTTGTAGTTGCATGTGATTATACCCTGATTGGTGAGGAACTCTTTGCTGCATCTGCTTATTTAAGTAAAGAACCACAGCAATTGGGCAGTTTAAAAGGACAAGATTTCGGGAAAGCAATATTTTTAATAGTTCTATCTGTAGGTGTATTCCTGGAAATAATCGGTGTTCATTTCCTTAAAAATTTTTTAACTATAAATTGAGGTAAATTATGAATAGAAAATTACCACTAATTATTACTTTTTTAGTTGGCATTATCGTTATAGTATCCGAATTTATTCCTCATTACCCATTTGGCTTAATTAGTTCTGAATTGGAAAATTGGTTTCTAATTATTTCTGGATTTGCAATTATTCTCGGGCAGCTTAGTCTTTTTAAAGTAAATATTTTAAAAATTAAATATAAGAAACCCAATTGGCCGTACTCAGTTATAACTTTAGCTAGCTTTATTATAATGGTTGGTGTGGGAATTTTGTGGGGGACACAAGATAATTCGGGTCTAGCAGGGAATGGTCAACACATAGTTGCTGTTATGGGATCGAAACCTTTCGATTATCTTTTCCACAATGTTTATCAACACCTGCAGGCAACTATGTTCAGTTTGTTGGCTTTTTTTATTGCTTCAGCAGCCTACCGCGCTTTCATTGCACGTACATTCGAGTCAAACTTATTGCTTATATCTGCTATATTGGTTATGCTAGGCAATACCAGCCTGGGAAGTTTTCTCACTAGCTGGATGCCACAAACACTTAATTTTTTACATCTTCCTAAATTGGCAGAATTTATTATGAAATATCCCACTACCGCAGGGCAAAGAGCGATTATGATTGGGGCAGGTTTAGGTATTATTGGAAGTTCATTAAGAATAATTCTGGGAATTGAGCGTTCCTACTTGGGAGGTAAGTAATGGCACGGAAAACTATAGATAGACGGTGGATTTTTCTTCTAATATTTGTTGGAGTAGCCTTGCCTTTGATATTTGTTATTGGTTTGCCATTGGAAACCACCGAAAATGTAAGGATGGTTTACGATTTAGTAGAAGAAACTCCATCTGGCTCTACAGTTTTGATCTCTTTTGATTTTGATCCTGCCAGTCGACCGGAGTTGTATCCTATGGCGTTAGCTCTAGTAGATCATTGTTTCCAAAAAGATATAAAAATGATTTTCACTGCTCTTTGGCCTATGGGTGTGCAGATGGCAGAAGATGTGATTGATGTTTTGCAAGAAAAATATCCAGAAAAAGAGTATGGTAAGGACTATGTAAATGTTGGTTTCAAAGCGGGTGGAATAGTTACTGTACAAGCTATGGCGAAGAATTTCCGAACAGTTTACCCAACCGACATGAATGGTACTCCGATTTCTGAGCATCCTATTTTAAGGGGGGTAAAGAACTTCGATAATTTAGCTTTTTTGTTTTCACTCTCTGCAGGTTCACCTGGCATAAAGGAGTGGGTACAGATTGGTCATGATGCTTATGGCCGTCCTACTTCCGGTGGTGTTACCGGAGTTAGTGCTCCTTCTATTTTGCCATATGTGAATGAGCAACAGCAACTTACAGGTTTATTGGCTGGGTTAAAATCGGCTGCAGAATATGAATATCTCTTGGAAAATCCTGGTTTAGGAACTAGTGGAATGGATGCACAATCAATGGCACATCTTATAATTATCATCTTTATAATTATTGCCAACATAAATTATTGGCGAGCAAAAAAAGCTGAAAAGGGAGGTAAATAGTGGTACAATTTTTTAATGTATTAGGTATTTGGATTGGAGCATTATTGACCTTTGCAATATTTAGCTTTCTTTACAAAGATAATCCATTTTATAAAACAGCTGAACAAATTTTTGTTGGATTATCTGCAGGTTATTGGTTTGTTTACACGATCTTTTTTATATTAATTCCCAATATGTACGAACCACTATCTACTAATATTACTTCTAATTGGATTAAATTAATTCCAGCCATACTAGGAGTTATGATGCTTTTGCGTCTTATTCCCAATCTGGAATGGGTTAGCAGGTTTCCTATTGCGCTGGTTATTGGAACAACTTCTGGGGTTTTCTTTCTGCGCTATTTGAAATCTGATGTAATCAACCAGCTTACAGCAACTATTATGAATCCTTTTTTAGGTAATACTACCGTGAATACAATAGGACAAATATTGTTGATAGTTGGTACATTTACCGGTGTGGTTTATTTCTATTTCAGTAAGAAACATGAAGGAGTATTTGGTGCTACTGCAAAAGTTGGAATTTATTTTCTTATGATTAGTTTTGGGGCAGCATTTGGTTATACAGCTATGGCACGTATTTCATTGCTTATAGGAAGGTTGCAATTCCTATTTGGAGATTGGCTAGGAATAATAGAACCTTAGGGGTTAATATGAGAGTTTTTAGTGTAACAGGTTATCATCATACCGGGAAAACAACCGTGGTTACCGCTATTTTGAAGGAACTAAAAAAGCGTAATTACAGTGTTGCTTCAATAAAGGATATCCACTATGATAAATTTACGATGGAAAAAGAGAATTCCAATTCTTGGAAACATTGGAAGGCAAGTGGTAGTGTGGTTTTTGCCCGCGGAAAGAAAGAAACATATCAAATTTGGCATGAACATCTTAGTTTAAATGAAATGCTGCGTTATTTACAGGCAGATTTTGTTGTTATAGAAGGTATGAAGACAGCAGCAGTACCACATATTATCTGTGCAAATAATCAAGATGAGCTTACAGAGCTGGTCGATGAAACTACTTTTGCAATATCAGGAAAATATGCCAATGGGAATCAAAATTTCATTTCACAACCTGTAATAGATGCTAATAACGAGATAGAAAAACTGGTAGATTTAATAGAAAGAAAGGTGTTTCCTGTACTACCATTAGCCGAACCTAAGTGTTGCGGTGCTTGCGGCTTAGATTGTTATCAGATGGTGGGAGCGATTTTAAAAGGCGAAAAAAAGCGTAGCGACTGCGTTTTGGATAATTGTAAAAATATAGTGCTAAAGGTAAATGGCAGAGAAGAAAAAATCGTACCTTTTGTACAAAATGTTTTAAAAGATACAATTTTAGCATTAGTCAGAAAATTAAAAGGCTGTGAAAAGGGTAGAATAACAATCGAGATAGATGATGAAGAGCAAGATAATTTTTAATAAAGAGGCTGGAGAAGTAATTAAAATCTGTAATTCCCCTTCCGAATTTAAAAAAGAACTTTATATCTTTGAAAAGAGTTTGGATAATATACCAAAACTTATCAATCATGATAATCGCATAAAGCTTGTTTTGGAATATATTCCAGGCAAACGGTTATTAGATATGAGCAATCCAAATTTTTCGCAAATTGCTACACTTTTTTCCGAATTGCACAGTGTAGAAAGACATAAAAATAAAGTGATATGTCAAGTTGATACTAATCCTAGGAATTATTTGGGATACAAGGGAAAATATTTTATGCTTGATTTTGCCGAATGGGAATATAATGAACCGGAAGTGGATTTGATAAATTTCTTGCTTTTTTGGGCCTCTATGCAGCGTGATTATAAATTTAGAAATACCTGTCATGAATTTTTGAATAGTTATCATCAGCAGTGCCCAATAAATGTGATTGAGTGGGAAATATTATTAGCAGATTTAATTGAAAAATTTGATTGGCGTCGTAGTATTTATTGTAAAAAAGAGCGAACTCTTACCCCCGATACAGCAACAAATAGAGAATATTTAGCTAATATTAACTCGATTATAAAATAAGAAAAGAGCCGGGAAAATCCGGCCCTTAAATTTTATTCTAAGTACCAATTTGTAATTTCTGAAGACAATTTGTACAACTGGTCAACTTGATCTTTGCTGTAATAACCATCTTCTGATGAGAAGATGATCTCTTTTATTTCTTTCACATTCTCGTATGAGTTCTTAAAATACTTTTTAGTCTTCACATCCTCATCACTTAAATTTGGTAAATCATGCATCAAGGCTGTTATAACAGTTTTGTTTGCTAACTGCATAGTAGCTTCTTTATCATAATTTAAATCGTTAATGATAACGTTTGTAACGTCTTCTAAGCCTTTTATCCAGCCGCCATATTGTATCATTATTACCCAATCAAAACTTTCCATATTATATAGTTCGTCTAGAATTTTAGTTTTGTAGTCTTCCAGTTTTTGTTCTATTTTGTTCCATTCACCATTATCCAACATAACGCCTAAAGAATCTGATAACATCAAAAATTCTTTACTTACTCCTAGTACTTCGGCATATGTAGTAAGTTCATTGGTAATTTGCATAAGAGTATTTTTATTTTCTCCTTGCAAACTAACTAGTGCATCGGCTATACCAGCACCTAAATTAAAAGAGATTTTATCTAATGTTTTAGGATGCGGTTTAGCTCTTTGGTTCAAAATGCGGTTAAAATTAACATTTCCCAATGCTTCCAGTTGTGATAATACCATCGAGAAAGGTACGGGCTGAGTGTAGTAAACTTTTACTGTAACGCTTTCTTCACCTTTTTTTTGTTCAGATTTTTTTCCACAGGTAACCAAAAGCGTTGTAGCTACCAAGAAAAGTATTAAATATTTTTTCATACTATATCCTCCATTTGATTATTTTTTTCTATTAAAATAAAATTGTATTGAGAAATATGTCAATAAATTAATCATTATGCTAAAGAGTACAACAATTACTATATTCAAATTGTAGGTGTTCCATTGTATGCCAAGCAGATCTTTCTTGCTAGCCAAAAAATAATTGCGATTGTTATTGTAATACTTACCATCCATATAGTTCACTGCTATATTAATATTTTTATTAACGTAAGTGTCCCGCGGATATTTTTTCAAAACTTGTGCTTTCTTTTCTGCTATTTCATTACGTTTTTTATAAAATTCTTTGCTTCCAATTTGGAATTTACTATGCTTTTCTCTTAATTTTTCAGCTCTTTCGTTTAATTTTTTTAAGTTCCCATTATATGGATTTAATTTAGCTTGCGTAACCAGCAATCCTTCAAAAAGCCAGCGCGAAGGAATTAACTGAACTACCTCTGGAATAACACTTTGTGGATCTAATTTAAATTGACGATTCATCTTTTCAAATTCAATTACTGCGCCTCCTAGGATGATCTGTGGAATCAGTACCAAAGGTAGAATGTTTATAATCGCTTTTTTGTCTTTAACTAGTGAGGAAGCTAATAATCCTAGAGAAAAGCCAATTATGGAAGAAAGCAAAAGATAGGCAATATAACCCCAAAATATACCTTTAATTTGCAATATAAAGGCAGAAATTAAAAAGTATAAAATAGCCTGAAGAAGTGCAAAAATCGTTAGAGTGATATTCTTGGTTAGTAGGTAAAATGTAGTTTTAATGTTCAACTTATTCTCGCGCAAAATTATCCGTTTTTCCGAAATTATTTCATCCAAACTGTTAGAGAGCCCTAAGAAGATAAAGATAATAACAGAGATGAAAATGAATATTTTTATATTCAAATTTTCAGCGAAACTATAGGCTGCCTCTGGTCTGGAATAGCGCAAAATGAAAGATACAATAATAGCTAATATGGGAGCTGCCAGAAAGGTTACATACAGATTGGTGGGGTTCCTTAGTTTACTTTTAATATTTCGAAACAGTAAAAAGTAGAACTGGCTGCATTTTTCCTTAAAATTAAGTTTACGATGCGAAAATTTGCTCTTGTCTGGTTTTTCATTTTTGAATTGTTCCAGTTTATCTTCTTGGGTGGTAATTATTTCATATATCTGATATTTCTTGAACTTGGTTTTCCAATATTCAGGTGAATATTGTCGTTGTTCTTCTAGTATTTCAGCATCATCGAGACTTTGTTTGTATACAGGATTTCCTGAACTATCTAATAGAGGGTATTGCAAAATATCGAAGATATATTCTGCCATCTTCAATTTTTTTTTACGCAGTAATTTGTCTTTTCCATAAACAATTTCTGCGAGCTCGTCGTCGAAATAATCAAATATTTCATTGGTATTTCCAAAGAAAACTTGACTGCCATTATTATCCAATAGCAGGAGTTTGTCAAATTGTTGTATCATATCAGGATTAGGCTGGTGAATAGTAGCGATAATCATTTTTCCCTGGTCTTTCAAATCATTTAGCATTTCAATTATTTTTTCCGAGTCTTTGGAAGAAAGCCCCGAGGTTGGTTCATCCAAGACTACTATTATGGGATCCGAAAGAAGTTCTAGCGCAATATTCAAACGTTTTCGTTCTCCTCCGCTTAGCTTCTTATCCATTACATTACCGACCACTAAATTACGTTTTTCGTATAATCCCACTTGAATAAGAATGTTTTCGATCTTTTTCTTCATTGCATCTTTATTTTTTATATGGGAAACACGAAGCCGTCCACAATAGTAGAGGTTTTCATAAACTGAAAGATTATCGAACAGAAGATCATCTTGAGGAACATAGCCAAAGTATTCTTTTAAATAGGAAAAATTATCATAAAGATCGTTTCCATCTACTTCAATATGAGCTTTCCAGGGAATGATTTCTCCAATAAGAGTGTTAAGAAGTGTGGTTTTACCACAGCCACTTGGTCCCATTATAGCTAAAAAATCATTTTTACGAACATCAAAGCTGATATCATCCAAGGCTATAGTATTATCATCTCGGAACCTATGGGTGAGATTATTAACTTGTAAATGGTTTATTTCCAAATCTACTTTTATAATATCGAAGAATTTATTAATTCTAAAACTGTGGTGGTCTACTGATAATATATCACGGTTCAGAACAAAAGTTTGACTGCTTTTTACCGGGTGATTATTTAAAAAAATGGAAGTGTTTTTTCCGATAGGTTCGATAATATAGTGTTTGTCTTCATTATTGATCTTGGCAATAGAGCGTGATGTTTTTTGTTCGGTGATATGAAAAAACTCTTCCGAATAATTGATGTAGAATTTGTTTAGTTTGCGCTCTTTCCGGAACATTAAATTTTCTGTAAGAATATCTAAAGGACTAAATTCCAAGGCATCGTTTATTATAATGTAATCATTTATTGCTATTTCATATTTACGTTCTGGTATTAAAATAGTTTGAGCCAAAGCAATTTTACCTCGAATCGGTTTTATTCGAATGCGATTTTTTTTCTGATAAATATCAAAACCAAAGTTTTCCTTGGTGTTTTTTATTACACGTGTTGTTTCATTTTTTTTGTTTTCGTAGAGTTTTAGTATATCAGAATGGGAGAGCAAAAATTTATCGTGGCTTCTATCTGGTTGAGAAAAGCAAATTTTTTCTGTTTTGCCCAATTTGTACAATCTGTCTTTCTTTAGTTCCTTTTTATCTATGCTAAGAAGGCTATCTTGGAACGAACCCACCAAGACGAAATCTTCTATAATGAGAATTATAAGTCCATAAGGTATTTTATGTCGAAAAAATATATCGCAATTGGTGTTATTCCCTATAAGAAGAAAATTAAAAAATAAAGTCTGCTCTAGATAATCAGTAAAATATTGTAGTTTGATGTCGATATGATTGCTTTTTTTCTCTAGAAGCTCGTATATTTGTGTGTAAATATTGATATCGATCTCTAGCATTTCTACAATTTCTAAAATATCATTTCGTTCAGCTGTAGAAAATTTGTCATCCATATAGGCAATCAAAAGTAGATTAATAAGAAGTTTTATTTTATCGGGATAGGTGAGGTAGTTTTTTATAACTTCTACCGCTTTTTGCAAAGGAAAAGGATTGTCGATTAGCTTTTTAATCTGTTGGGTAGGCGGTATATCTTTTTCGCTGAAAGTACCTTTAATTATATTATAAACAATTCCTACCTCACGTTTTCCTATGTTGCGTAAATCCAAGCGCAATAAATTAAGATACAAGGCAACTACAGCGTTTATTAAACTATCTAAATTTTTCTTTTTCTTATGCATATTAGCCCTTTCCAATATCCTTAATATTCTGTTGTCGTCGTATATGTCAATATTTTAAATTGACAAATATCAAAAGAATAAACTAAATAGAGATTATGAGGAGGATCGATGAAAAAATATATTATTATCATATGTTTTGTATTACAAATGGGAATGATCCTTGGTTTGCAGCTTACAGGTAATCTACAAAATTGGCAGCAAGAAGACCTAATTGGATTCGATGAAGTGGAAGATGCCAAAAGTTTAGGTGATATTGCTTCAGTTTATTTTAGACAAGAAGCTGATGATAGCTTTCTTAGAATAACTTTTGATGATATGGCTAATAGAAAAGATATTACATTCATTAAAGATAATTATGAGAACGAAAATCTTGAATTGGAAATTAATATAGGCGAGAGCAAATTTCTGTTAGATCTAAATCAAATTACCGCAGAAAAATCTACATATAAATTCTTACGTACTCCGCATAATAATCTTCTCGAACTAAAATTCCCTAAATTTACCGCCCAAAACAAGCAGATTAAAATTATAACTATACTAAATGGCAAATCACAGGATAATTTTTTGGGGAAGCTAACTCAATCGCGTGATACCGGTAATTGCGCTTTTGTACATCATGGTAATCAGGGGCTTACCTATACCGAAGTTTTCTATGGTAGTGCTAGCGGTCAAAGTGGTTTGGATGGAAGCGGTTTCGATGAAGTGTTACAGGTACATCAGGCAACTGGGATTCCGGGGAATTTTCATATGTCTGGAACATTAATGCCAGCAGCTCAGTGGCATAATCCTGAGTTCAACGACTTGCTTACTCAAATGGCTACCCAGGGGCAAGTAGCGATGATGACTTCAGCTTTGGGACAGCATATAATGCCTTTTGTGCAAAATGAAATGAATAATTGGTCGGTAAGTATAGAAAGCGATATGGTGGATTACCGCTATAACTATTTTCCACATATTGCTTGGGTACCAGAACGAGTGTGGTTGGCACCAGATCACTATCCTTCTGCTGGAGTTATTGACTGGTTAGGAGATAATTGGACACAGCATGGAGTAGAAGCAGTAGTTTTAGATGATTGGCCTCACCTGGATGGCTACGATAACCGGAAAATTCATTGGATGTCGAACGGTATGGATATTAACCTGCGTGTTATTCCAATAAATAATGAATTTGTGGGGAATATGCACTATGATGCCAATGCTGCCAAAAATCAGATTGCAACTATGGGACAGAATAATATCTGTGTGTACGGTACAGATTGGGAAGTCACCGCCGAAATGAACGAACATGACGGCAGTTACTTTTTAGAGAATTACGAAAATGTGCTTTGGTATTGTCACGATAACTACCCGGGTGTAAATGTATGGAAATTGGATGAAGCACTTGGAAACAGCGATTTCAATGGGACAACAGCAGAAATTACTACCGGAACATACGGACTGCTTGGTGGCACTGATGGCTATGGAGGTGGTAATAATAGCTGGTATACCAATTGGGCTAGTAAAGAATCTCATTCCGACTATCATGATCCCAAATAGAATTATGGATTTATTTGGAATAACGCTTATGAAAATCTTATAAATTGCCCTGATAACAGCTTAGCTCAATTGGGTTGGTATACTCTTATGATAAATTTGCATGAAACTGGCTGGCACGATAATGGCGAAATATCTGATTGGGAACATCGTTATTCTGCACATATGAAAAATGCAAATGTTTATGCTGAAGCTTCCCGCTGGGCGAATGGAAATTATACTCAAACTACTGCAGCATATTTGGAAGATATCGACCGCGATGGAGTGAACGAAGTGGTGATGCATAATGACAAATTGCTGGCTGTTTACGAAAGTATTGGTGGTAAAGCTAATTGGATCTTTGTTAAAAATAACAATGGAGGGCATTATTCAGTAGTTGGCTCAGATATGGCTTATTGGTCTGAAACAGATGGTGATTACAATGAATCTTCCAACAATCATGTAGCAGCACTTTCAGAGAGTTATCCTAACCAGCAGCATGATACTTATGAATGGAATTTGTTGCAAACTAGTGGTGAGGAGGTTGAGGTTGAGTTTTCCAAAAATAATATTACTAAAACCTGTAAATTGGAAACTGGCAATGCTTATTTGGAAGTTGAATATACAACTAGTGGAGATATTTACGTAAAATCTGGCTGGTCACCAGATCTTTTAGACCTAATTTGGTCTGGTAAAGGTAACCTGCAGCGCATGTGGGGTGATTATGGAAACTACTGCGGTAGAAGAAACAACGCCAGTGGAGCTACAGCTGCTTATGTGTTGGGAAATGGTGGAGCAGAACACAATACTAGCTTCGAAGGTACTTTGGTTATGGGTGATGAGATAAAGGGCGGTGCCAATTTCAAAATTTTTCTCTATGCTGGGTTTACTAGCGAACCTTATGATGAATTCAACAATAAGGTTATTGAACTGGATAATTTAGCAGATATTCTAGAAGATGATATACCGCCCACAGTTTGGCAGCAACAAGCTGCTTGGGTAGACGAGAATAAATTACAATTAACTTTTTCAGAAGCAATAAGTGCCGCTACAGCGGAAAATGAAGCTAATTACCAGCTACAGAACTTTAGTGGCTCTTATACAATAACAGAAGCAGTGCTTACTCACAACCGTCGTGTAGTACTAACTTCCAATAATGATTTTTCTACCGGAGATCTGGGGGAAATTGTACTACATAACATTGCAGACTTGAACGGAAACGTTATTGCTGCTGATCAAAATATAGTTGCAGTAGTGGAAATTATTCGACCTCATTTGGTCGGATCTTTCAACGACTGGCAGCCAGATGACCATAGCTATGATCTTAATTTGCAAGCTAACGGTTTGTGGCAAGCAAGCTTACAGCTTGAAGCTGGTGAACATGGGTATAAAATATTGGAAACAGATAACTGGGATGACAATGAATTTCCTTATGAAAACCAGATTATTTCTTTAGATGAAACAACGGAAGTTACCTTTTTTGTAAACTGCGGAGCTAAGATCGAAAATTTTGAAGGTATAGAATATGTGTGCCATAATACCAACTTACCTGTTGTAGTAGGAGATTTTCTTTCCGAAATTGGTGGAACAGATTGGAATGAACAGACTGAACTTACGATGATGAACGATGAAGGTATGAACGGTGATGATGTGGCCGGAGATGGTATTTTTAGCCGCACAGTTCATATTCCACAGGGTAGTTACGAATATAAAGTAGTTTTAAATAACAATTGGGACCAAAATACTACCAGCGAAAACCTTAGTTTTAATATTTCCCAAAATGCGGATGTTACTTTTTTTTATAATATGATAGAAAATAATGTTGATTTGAGTTACGAGATGGTAGCGAACGAGCAGCAAACGGAGTTGATTCTTCCGGCAGCCAAAATTACTGCTGTCTATCCCAATCCTTTTATATCTGGTTCAAGTAAAAGCAGTTCTGCAGAAGTAAAGTTTAATTTAAAAAAAGCACAAAAAATACAATTAAACGCTTATAATATCAAAGGACAGCTTGTCAAAAAACTGGCTGTTGGTAAATTTGGCACAGGTGAGCATACAATTAGTTGGAATATGCAACGACAAGAGATAGCGACTGGAATATATTTTATAAAGCTACAAGCTGGCAAAAACAATGATGTTCGCCGCATACTTTATTTGAAATAGGAGAATAATGTTCGCGAGACATAAGACAAAAGAAATTTTTGTTGGGAATGTGGGTATAGGTGGTGATTATCCGATATCGATTCAGTCGATGACTAATACTTATACCCAAGATATTCCCCAAACTATACAACAGATTAAACAATTAGCAGCTGCTGGTTGTGATATTGTACGCCTGGCAGTTCCCGATAAAGAAGCAGCGATAGCACTTGCTGACATTAAGAAAGAAGTAAAAGTACCCTTAATAGCCGATATACATTTCGATTATAAACTGGCAATTGCAAGCCTTGAAGCTGGAATTGATGGGCTAAGACTAAATCCAGGTAATATCGGCAATTACCAGAGAGTTTTAAAAGTAGTGGAAGCAGCTAAACCGAAAAAAATCCCCATTCGAATTGGGGTAAATAGTGGCTCACTTTCCAAACAGATGATAGAAAAACATGGTGTTACTCCCACAGCTTTAGTGGAAAGTGCACTACAGCATGTAGCTATATTGGAAAAGGCTGGTTACTACCAAGTTAAAATATCTGTAAAAGCTTCTTCAGTTCCCTTTACATTGAAAGCTTATCGTTTGTTAAGCCAAAAAGTTGATTATCCCTTGCACTTGGGAGTAACTGAAGCTGGTACAGAATTTAGCGGAACAATAAAATCTGCTGTAGGTATAGGAACTCTTTTAGCAGAGGGAATAGGAGATACAATTAGGGTATCTCTAACAGCTAATCCAGTTAAAGAGGTTTTGGTTGCTCAACATATTCTGTGTGACTTGGGACTACGCCAAGGTTTGGAAGTTATCTCTTGTCCTACTTGCGGGCGAACCGAAATTGATGTGATTGGTATAGCCGCAGAAGTTGAAAAAAAATTGCAAAAATATGCAGACAAAAACCTAAAAGTGGCTGTGATGGGCTGTGTTGTAAATGGCCCTGGCGAAGCAAAAGAAGCTGATTTTGGCATTGCTGGAGGGAAACATCAGGGCATTATTTTTAAAGAAGGTAAGATTATCAAAACGGTTCAGGAAGATAAGCTAATAGAAAGCTTATTAAAGATAATTGAAGATCATTTCGATGAAAGCTAAAATTTTGCTGTTAATATGGGTTATACCCTTTTCTTTAGCAGCTCAGGTAGAGGTTGAGGATGTTAGCTTTGTAGGGAACAAAATTGTAACAGATGAAGAATTAAATAGCATTATTTCATTGCAACCCCAATCTTTTTATTCTGAAAAAAAATTGGAAGAAGACGCACAACGAATAAGCAGGCTTTATGATAATAAAGGTTTATTTTTCGCTAAAGTATTAGATCCCAAATTAGAATTTTTGCCAGCACAAAAAATAAAAATAATTTTTCCAATTCAAGAGAATGCCGATATTAAAATCAATAGCATAGAGTTCAAAGGTAATTCTTATATCTCTTCCCAAAAAATTAAAGAAAATATTATATTGGTGAACCAGTTAAAACAGTTGCCCGATTTTATTAAACAGATTGTTCAATATTACAACTCACAAGGTTTTCTCTTTGCCAAAGTTCAATTGGAATCTGTCATTCAGGATGGAGAAAAGCTGGAAGTTATTTTAAAAATCACGGAAAATAAACCATGCAAAATTAAGAATTTCAAATTTAGGGGTAACAAAGTTACTTCCCAGAATACAATAATACGCTTATCTGGTTTACAAAATTACGAACTTATAACTCCAGAATTAATAAACTTGGCCGAGAATAATATTGAAAAGGAAGAGTACATTGAGGAAGCAGAAATTATCCCATTAAATTCGGAAAGTATACTTATTAATATCAAAGAAGATAAAATGACAAGGATAGCCTTTCTTTTGGGTTACGATAATTCTTCACAGCAAGAAAATAGCCTTACAGGTTTTGTTGATTTACGGTTTATGAATTTATATGGCACTGGGCGATCTCTTAGCCTGGATTGGAGACGTCTTTTAGCAGATCGCAGCTCGGTTGAGCTTAGCTACCACGAAACAGGATTAGAGGGTTTTCCTGTAAGTGCTGACCTATCATTTTTCCGAGAAGAAGTCGATTCAACCTATATCGATACTTCCATAGAATCTGAAATCTATTTTTATGATTTGAAAAATCGTTATGGATTAATCTTAGGTTGGCGTGGTGTGTATCCCGGCAGTCGGCGTCCTAAACTATATGAAAAAACCGATTACACTCAAATAGGAGCTTTATGGAACTATAAAAATCTAGATAAGTTAAAAAACCCTAGTAGAGGCAATGAACTGGAATTAAGATATTTGTATATTATAGATAAAAGTAAAGTAAGTAATAACGATCATCATGCTGTAGAATTTGAATGGGCTCATTATTTATTATTGAAAAAAAGAATTGTTGCTTCTTTGGAAACAAATATAAAAATAGTCGAAAACAAAGGTTTAACAGATTTAGATTATTATGATATGGGAGGTTATAATAGTTTGCGCGGATTCAGAGAAAAGGAATTTTATGGCTTCCGAACTTCAGTTACCAGCTTGGAACTAAGATATTTATTATCGCAAAATTCAAGAACATATCTATTTTTTGATCATGGTTATGTTGAGAATAATATATATAGATATGGAAAACTATTTGGTTTTGGGATTGGATTAAGATTACAAACTAGGCTGGGGATTTTTCACTTAGATTACGGACTTAGTTATAAAAAAGATAAACTGACAGCTCCTATGCAGGGACTTTTGCATTTTGGCATAGAAGGCAGTTTTTAAAAGAAAGGAATTAATATGGGAAAAACAGGATGTTTGAAAGTAGGAGTTTACGTAGATGTAGCAAACATAGCACAAAATGGTGGTTTTGGCATGCAGTACGATATTTTAAGAGAATTTGCTTGCAGGAATAATGGTGTTGCCATGCGCCTAAATGCTTATGTTGCTTACGACGAAGAGATGGCACGCAAAAACATTGAATATCGCAGAAAATCGGAAAATTTTCATAATGTATTGCGAGATTTTGGATTTAAAGTAATTGTGAAAAAGGTACGCTGGTTTTACGATGAACACGGAATACGCTATGGCAAAGCAAATGCTGATTTGGATATGGCTGTTGATGCTCTGCTACAATCGGAACGACTAGATTATGTGCTTTTAGTTTCTGGTGATGGAGATTTTATTCAGGTTGTTAGGGCTTTGCAAAATAAAGGCTGCCGCGTGGAAATATTAGCATTTAAAAATGTCTCTCATCAATTGAGGAATGAGGCCGATGTCTTCACTTCGGGATATCTGGTTCCTAATTTACTGGAAACAGAAAAGGAGAATGGAAAAATTAAATATCGGGGAGTATGTTATGCTTATTTCCCAGAAAAAAAATACGGTTTTATGCGGTATATGAAAGAACTAAGTGGAGGTTTGTGGATCACTGATTCCCGTAATATTCATTCTCCGTATGGTACTGCTTTTGTGCATAGCTCACAATTACCAGATGAAATCGACCCAAAAGAACTTCCTAACCGTGAACAAATATTCGAATTTGAATTGAAAGAGGTTAAAGAAAAAGGTTTTCAAGCCGAAAATATTAAAGCAATATATCATTATTAGATATGGAAAAAATAGCTGTAATTGATGTGGGCACGAATAACGTACTTTTACTCATTGCGCGCAAAAATGGCGATAGTGTCCAAGTTTTAAAAAGAAAATCGGCAATATCGGCGCTGGGTAGAAATATGAAAAATAATAAAATTACTTTGTCTGCTCTAAAAAGGCTAAAAAAAATTCTCTACGAATACATCGAATACAGCAAACTATTTACTTCCAAAATTATTGTGGTTGGAACCAGCTGTGCAAGGGAAGCACAGAATTCCAATGTTATAAAAGAATGGTTAAAAAAAACACATAGTATTTATTTTAAAATAATTTCCGGCGAAGAAGAAGCCTATTTGAACGGTGTTGCCAATCTTACCGATTTCCCCAACAAAAAGATGGTTTTTTTCGATGTGGGAGGAGGCAGTACCGAATTCACTTACGTAGATAATGGCAAAATATGCCGAGTTTTTAGTTTGAAATTGGGAATTAGACGTCTTCATAACGATTTTTCAGATCTTTCCAACCGACTTAAATTTACCAAAAAAAATTTGCAAAAATTGCCGAAGCAAAATAC
>JAXHUB010000060.1:0-3518 GCA_034189845.1 Candidatus Cloacimonadota bacterium
CAAGATTTTTTTCTGATTTGAAACCATCCAAATTCTTCAATTTTCTATTCAGTTGTCTAATCATGTTTTCGATACGATTGGTATTTGTTATCAGATAATCATAATCAAAATATTTAGTCAGATATTCGTAATTTTTATTAATGGAACGAATAAACCTGTTATGATAACTAGCTCTGAAGAAAGGTTTAAAATGGTTTAATTTATTGGGAGTGTTAATTTACCATTCTCTGTTTTCTTTGTTATCACAGTTTTCTTATCATACGAAACAGTAAAATGAGAAGAAGAAATAAGATCTTTAGAAAAGGCAATGTTCAATTTGCTAGGATTTACATTTTTTGAATACGAACCCATAATAAACGACAATTAAAAACTCCTAATCTTGAAATTTATAACTTTTCATATAGCTTTTTCGCCACAGCTTGCGGCACCAGCCCTGTCAGGCTTTCGCCTTTTTTCATTTTCTGGCGAATCTGGCTAGCAGAAACAGCTGTGGGTGGCATTTTAAAGAAGGTGAGGTTAGCTTTCAGTGAAGTTTTTTGCTGGTAGCCGGGGCGGTTAGCCACGGCAAAGTTTACATTTTGCTGCAGCCAGGGCCAGTTGTGCCACTGGGGTAGTTCTGGCAGAATGTCGCTTCCAATAATAAAGTAGAACTGGTGCTGCGGGTATTTTTGCTGCAGTTTTTTTATTAGTTGGTCGCTGTAGCTGGGTTGGTCGCCTGTGTTATCGGCATAACTTATCTTAAAATTAGGAAAGTTTTTCAAAGCTGTCTGCAGCAGCTCACAGCGAAATTGGTAGGAAAGTTTATTATCAATTGGTTTCAGGGGGTTATTTTGCGATGGTACGAACCAAACCTGGTGTAGCTGCAATTTTTGCAAAGCTGCTTGCGCCAAAGTTAAATGTCCGTTGTGCACCGGGTTAAAAGAGCCGCCCAAAAGTCCAATTTTCATAGCTTTCCCCTATTTTTATAAAAGGCAGAAAGAGTATTCCTACTGCTCTCTGCCTTTGGTAAAACTTTGTTTACTCTATTTCAGCTATCTTATCGGTGTAAAGATCAGAGATTTTTTCTGTTTCCTTCGCTTCCGGATATTTATTTTTCATTTTTTTTAGGGTTTCTTCTACTTTAGACATATTTTCCCTTTCTAAATATATGCGTGCAGCATAGTAAAGCGACATCTTATCTAACTCGTTAGTATTTCCCAGCTCAATAATTTCGTTCAAATACAGTAGAGCTGAGCTATAATCGTAGGTTTTGTAATATATGCGTCCATTTTGATATTTCTTTTCCAGCAGTTTATAGTTGCATTTCTGAATGTAGTCTAGCGCTTTTTGGCGATTGGTGCCACGCGGAAATTTTTCCAAATACTTTTGGAAGGCATCGAGCGCTTGGTTGGTTTCTGTTTGGTCGTAATGCGCTGGCAAAGATTGCTCGAAATAACACACACCAATGCGAAAGTAGGCTCTGTCTATATCCTCGTAATCTGGGAAAAGGCGAATAAACTCCTTGTATTCAAATAGCGCATCAGCATATTTTTCCTGATTGTAGTAGCAGTCAGCCAATTTCAGTTGTGCTTCTGCTGTGTAGATTGAATTTCTCTCGAAAGCAACATCGGTAAAGTAGGGAATAGCTTTGCGGTATTCTTCCTGTGCGAAATACTGGTTGCCCAGCTCCATCTTCTTTTCCGTTGGCAGATTCTGGTTTATTTTATTACCGCTACACCCCCACAAAACAGTTATTAGTAAGATAGGTATCAGAATTTTTCTCATAAATTTTGTGTTCCTTAACCTTTTTTAAAGAAGGCTTTATAGCCCTTGTAGGCACTGTAAACATCGGCTTTACTGGTGAGCTCGTACAAAGAGTGCATTCCAAGAACACCTGGTCCGCAATCGATAACTTCGGCACCGTGTTGTGCCATGAATTTGGCTATTGTACCGCCCCCTCCTTCATCTACTTTGCCCAATGAGCCTGTTTGCCAATTTACGTTTTCTTCGTTAAAAATACTAATTATTTTATGGTTGAATTCGGCATTGGCATCGTTGCTGCCGCTTTTGCCGCCGCTTCCGGTAAATTTGGTTACGCTAACACCCTGGCCCAAATGTACAGCGTTATCTTTTTCATGCACACTAGGGTAGTTGGGATTTATAGCTGCATTCACGTCAGCAGAAAGGATCTGGCTTTTTATAAGTGTTTTACGTAGAGTAGAGCTGTCGAAAGCTTCCTGGTTATGTTTTAACAGGTCGGAAATAAAATCGATGATGAAGATAGATTTAGCACCAGTATTACCTTCGCTACCTACTTCTTCTTTATCTGCTAAATACACAATCGCGGTTTTTTCTGGTTGTTCTACATCGAAAACTGCTTCAGCAGATGTGTAGGCACAAACACGGTCGTCTTGACCATAGCCTAACACCATGCTTTTATCTAGCCCTGCATCTCTACATTTGCCGGCAGGTACAATTTCCAGCTCAGCACTTAAAAAATCTGCTTCGGTAATACCATATTTTTCGTTTAAAATCACAAGTGCCTGCAGTTTTACAGCATCTTTTGTTTCTTCGTCATCATCCAAATAGGGCATACTATTGAATATAAGATTCATTTTAGCAGCATCAATTGCTTCACCAATTTTTTTGCTATATTGCACTTTACGTGCTAGGTGTGGCAGCAGATCCGGCATCACAAATACTGGGTCATCTTCCGCTTCACCGATGCTTATATTCACTGTTTTCCCATCTTTGGTTAGAATAACTCCATGTAAAGCCAGAGGTGTAGACATCCATTGATATTTTTTCACACCTCCGTAGTAATGAGTTCTCATTATCCCCAGGTTAGTAGTGCTGTCTTCGTATAACGGATTTTGCTTCAAGTCTACTCTAGGTACATCGATATGGGAAACTATAAGGTTTACACCTTCGCTTACCGGTTTTTTTCCTATAACTGCAAAAGCAGCATTTTTACCACGAGCAATGCGATAGACTTTTTTAGCTTTAGTGGTTTCATCTAAATTAGCAAATTTTTTTTGAGAGAGAATTTTAGTAAAGTAAGCTATTGTTTCACGATCTGTTTTGCAAGTATTCAGAAACTTCTTGTAATCTTTGCAAAAATCGAAAGCAGCTTCAATTTCCTTGGGATATTCTTTCCAGAACGATTTTCTTTTGTAACACAGGTTTTTCTGTAATTCTTTAGCTTTTTTCATAAGTACTCCTTATTTAATTTCTAAAACTTCGAATTCACGATCGCCCACAGGGGCTTTCACTATAAATTTCTCTCCCACTTTTCTCCCGATCATTGCTTTGCCAATAGGTGAACTAACAGAAGTTCTTTCATAACCATCATCGGCTGGAAAAACTTCATCTGGACCAACAATTCTTTTTTTATAAATTTTATCTGTTGCTATTTCCTTTATTTTTACATAAGCACCAAATCTTACAGCATCTTTCGGAATATTGGAAGTATCTATAACCTGTAATTTTTCTGTACGAGATTTCAAGAAATTATATTCGTTTTCTAACTGACGTTGTCG
>JAXHUB010000061.1:0-3101 GCA_034189845.1 Candidatus Cloacimonadota bacterium
GTCGGAAAGCGCTGTCCAATACATATCCTGTTTTTTTTCGGCAACACCTTTTAAAGTTATACAATTTTCAATTAAGAAGTATTTGTATTCCTCTGTTTTTTGGTAAGAAAGCTTTTGTAAATCATTCATACGCTGTTTTATGATTTTCCCATTTACTTGATCTTCCATTTTAGCGGCTTTTGTACCAGGTCTTTTGGAATAGGAAAATAGGTGCAAATAGGTAAATGACATATTTTTTAGGAAGTTATAAGTTTCTTTAAAAAGTTCTTCAGTTTCTCCAGGCAGACCTACGATGAGATCGAATCCAAAAGCTGTATCTGGGAATATATCACGCAAAACTGCTATTTTTTTTTGGAATTGAGCAGTTGTGTAGTTTCTATTCATTTTTTTTAGTAAAAAATCGGCCCCACTTTGCAGGGGAATATGAAAATGTGGACAAATCTTCTGGCTGTTTCGCAAAAAATCCAATAGCTCTTCGTCAAATAAAAGAGGTTCGATTGAACTTAGACGAATAATTTTCACACCTTCTATGGCTTCGATATCTTGTAACAAATATGCCAAACGGTATTGTTCATTTTTTCCTCTGCCATATAATCCCAGATTTATTCCACCCAGCACAAATTCTTTATAACCGGCAGATGCGAGTTTTTGGATTTGTTTTAAAACATTTTTAGCACTACGACTGCGCGAATGACCCCGAGCAAATGGAATAGTGCAATAAGCGCAGTAATAATCGCAGCCATCTTGTATTTTTACGAAAGCTCGTGTTTTTTCTATCATGTTGGTAGTGAAAAGTTCAGCAAATTTTTTTGCTTTCAAAATATTTTGAAAACTATCGTCCTGCTCTTCCAATTTTCTTAGAATCTCATTTTTATGATTGTTATCAACTATTAGGTCAACCGCACCCAAGGACTCGATATCTGCTTTATTCAACTGAGCATAACAGCCTGTTACAACCACTTTCACATTTTTGTTTAGCTGCTTTCTTTGCAAAGCTTTGCGAATTGCATTACGACTTTTATAATCGGTACGATTAGTAACTGTGCAGCTATTTATGATATACACGTCTGCTGATTGATTGAACTTTTTTAATTCATAGCCAGCTTGAATAAAATTTTCTAACATGCAGGCTGTTTCGTATTGATTTACCTTACAGCCGAAAGTGATGGCCGCAACCGTTTTATTATTCATCCGTTTTAGTAAGTTGAATATGAAGTTCTTTTAACTGTTGTTCTCCTACCTCTGCCGGAGATTGACTCATTAAATCGGCAGCCTGTAGTGTTTTAGGAAAAGCAATCACATCACGAATCGAAGCGGCTTTGCTCATTAACATTATTATACGGTCGATTCCTGGTGCAATGCCACCATGAGGAGGCGTTCCATATTTCAAGGCATTTAGGAAAAAGCCGAATTTCTGCTGCAACTCAGATTCTTCAAATCCCAAAATTGCAAAAATTTTCCGTTGAATATCTAAACGATGGCAACGTATACTTCCCGAAGAAAGTTCAACTCCGTTGCAAACTAAATCGTAGAGTTGGCCTTGAATTTTATCATAATCTTCCTCATTTTCCAGGTAAGCAAGATGTTCTTCTTTGGGCAAAGTAAACATATGATGCGCTGTTTCCCAGCGTTCTTGCTCTTCATTCCATTCAAAAAGAGGGAAATCGGTTATCCATACAAAGTTATATTCTTCCTCATCATACATTTTTAGTTCTTTTCCCAAGTAATTTCTTATCTCCGAAAGCACTTTAAATACAATTTTATTAGAATCTGCCGCAAACATGATCAAATCACCATTTTTAGCATCTGTTTTTTTCAAAATTGACTTTTGCTCATCATCACCTAAAAATTTGGAAATACCACTAGTAAATCCGTGTTCATCAACCTTACAATATGCCAACCCTTTTCCCCCAACATGTTTTGCTATATCTATCAGTTCATCAATCTGTTTACGAGAGAAAGAAGCACAGCCTGGGACTACAATACAGCGTATACTACCACCTTTTTCCAAAGCACTACCAAATACACGAAATTCTGTATTTTGCAGCTGTGAAGAAATATCAATAAGCTCCATTCCAAAGCGCATATCGGGCTTATCGTTACCAAAACGCTGCATAGCTTCCTTGTATTCCAACCTTGGAAATGGAATAGGTATTTCTACATCTATAGTTGTTTTAAAAATGTATGAAAACATTTCCTCCATAATCTGGAAAACATCATTTTGGGTAACAAAGCTCATTTCCAAATCCAATTGTGTAAATTCCGGTTGTCTATCTGCCCTTAAATCTTCATCTCGGAAGCAGCGTGCTATTTGGAAATACCGGTCGAAACCAGATATCATAAGAAGTTGTTTGTAGATTTGGGGAGATTGTGGTAAAGCAAAGAATTTTCCGCTATGTACTCTACTAGGAACTAAGTAATCACGAGCACCTTCGGGTGTACTTTTAACCAGCATAGGGGTTTCTATTTCATAAAACCCTCTTTGTGTAAGAAATTCTCGTATAGCGAATATTACTTCATGGCGCAATTTCATAATATTTTGTAGTTTTTCTCGTCGCAGATCAAGATATCTATATTTCAAACGTAAGTTTTCTTCTGCTAAAAGTTTTTCATTAATTTGTATAGGTAACGGAGTAGAATCGTTAAGCAGAAGCATTTTTTCAGCTTCTAATTCCACTTTTCCCGTTTTCATCTCCAAGTTGATATTTCCTTCTTCACGCGAAACAACTTTTCCAGTTACTGCTATAACATATTCATTTCTGAGTTTACCAGCTTTATTATGCAATGTCGCTTTTTCTGGTTTGAAAACAACTTGCACAATACCATCTTTATCACGCAGATCTATAAATATCAAACCCCCTAAATCTCGGCGACGATGAACCCAACCTAAAACAGTAACTACTTCACCAATAAGTGAAGTGTCAACTTGGCCAGCATAATGCGTTCTTTTTGTATTTCCTAGTAAATCTAACATCTATTTCTCCAAAGTAATATTTTAGACAACTCCCAATTATAATAGCTATTTGTCAAGAAAGGCTTGGACTATTTTTTTATATCACTCCGAATAAATTCTAATTGATTATTTTTGAAAATAATTGAAC
>JAXHUB010000062.1:0-4787 GCA_034189845.1 Candidatus Cloacimonadota bacterium
GCGGATTTGATGATGACGAACTTCAAGGAAATAGAAAAGCTGTTGTTTCTTTAGAATTAAGATATCCCTTTATAGACCAATTGCGAATTCCCTTCCCGCTGCCCCTGGAATTCAGGAATATACGCGGAAGTATGTTTGTAGATATCGGCTCGGTTTGGGACTATAGTAATTTTGAGGCTTATAAAAATGGTAAATTAAAAGATCTAAAATTAGGCTTTGGGTTCGGGCCACGCTTCAATTTGGGCTATTTTGTATTAAAACTAGATATAGCCTGGAACAGTAACTTAGCTAAAACCAGTAAACCATCTTTTTATATTAGCTTAATGCCAGATTTTTAGTAAAGCCCTTCTGAAATGTAAGAAGTGAAAAAACATACACAGTTTGATTTTCCTGATCCTCAGTATCACGATTTACACAAAACCACTAATTTGCTAATCTTACAATCTAGTTTTTCCAGTTTATGTTTTTTTATATTTATCTCCCATTCATAACGCACCGTAAGGTAATGAAGGAGGTTTCCAATTTATTTTAAGGGGCCGTACCGCCCAAAATATTAATCAAAATCAACGATTTTAGCTTGTACACCGGGCAGAAGATTCAGTTTACGAGCTAGTTCATGGTGTTTTTCCGCTTCGCCTACCAATTCCAGGAAAATTTTCCCGGTTTCAGAGCAATTTTCCAAAACACCTTCGTGCAAACCCAATCTTGTTTTTATCAAACACCCCCATTCGGTTAGTATTTTCTGTACGGCTACAGCCTCTTTTTTGCGCAAATTAATCACAATAATCATAAAATTCTTCATAAGTCCTCCTAACTAAGTTTTTCTTTAACTTCTTTTACTAATTCTTGCGAACGTTCAGTGCTTTTGCTTTCCACATAAATTCTTATAATTGGTTCAGTACCACTTTTGCGAATATGTATCCAATAATCATCACCCAAAATTTTCACTCCATCTGTTTTATCGATTTTATGCTGATTGTAAATTCTTTCAACCTTTTCCATAATGCTGTCCAATAATTCTGGGTCTATCTCCATTTTATCTTTAGCAAAGTAGTAGCGTGGAATTTGGGCTGCCAATTCTGATATATTTTTGCCGCTTTCTGCTAAATAGCCTAAAATAATAGCCATACCAGCAGGAGCATCACGGGTGTAATGAACTTCGGGACAAATTATGCCACCGTTACCTTCACCGCCTATGGGAGATTGTATTTCTTTCATCTTCTTGCCCACGTTTATCTCCCCTACTTTTGTACGATGCACTTTTACCCCAAAGTCTTCAGCGATATCCTCGGAAGCCATAGAAGAAGAAAGGTTAGTTACAATATCATCTTTTTTGTGACTAAGAATAAATTTTTCCGCCAGCAGCAAACTAAACTCTTCTCCAATACATTTGCCAGTTTCATCTACTATTGCCAACCTATCTACATCGGGATCGGTAGCAAAGCCAAGATCGGCATGGTGTTTTTTTACAGCATCTTCCAACTGTTTCAGGTTCTTAGCCAAAGGCTCGGGATTATGTGCAAATTGGCCATTGGGCTCACAATTTAGTTCTATTACTTGGCAACCTAATTCAGATAATATTTTCGGTGAAATTACACCACCAGCTCCATTTACAGAATCGATAACCACCTTGAACTTTTTACTTCTTATCTTTTCCAAATCCAAGTAGGGGATTGCCAAAATTTTGTCGATATGGCGCTGTGTAGCTTGAATATCGCTTGTAAGTTTGCCAACTTTGTCCCATTCTACCCAATCTACATTTTGTGAAAATGATTTCACCAAGCTTTGTGCATATTCAGGAAATAGAAACATCCCGTTTTCGCCCACAAATTTCATAGCATTCCATTGCGAATTATTGTGGGAAGCAGTAATCGAGATTCCCCCACTAGCATCGGAATCTTCTACAGCTAATAAAACGGTTGGAGTGGAGACAATACCCAAATCAACCACATCGCAACCCACACTAAGAAGCCCTGAAACCACAGCATGGAACATAGCAGGACCTGTTGTGCGTGAATCCCTTCCCACCACAATTTTACCTCTTTTTCTAAATATACCGAAATGAGCTGCATATTCTTGTGCAATTGTGGGGGTTAAAGTATCGCCAAAAATCCCACGAACACCTGAAACACTTATCATTAATTTACTCATAAATAAACTCCTCAACTTTCAAAAATTTTGTTTCTATTTTATAATCATCTTGCCTAATTTTTGGTATGCTACTTATTATATTAGTATATTTTTGTAGCTGCTTTTCTTCATAGCTATAACCAGTTTTATAGTCAACTATTAAAATTTTCCTATCTTGGCTGTTAATTTGCAGTCGGTCAATGCGATATTCTCTTCCCTGCTCATCCCAAACAGCATATTCATTGAAAACTTTGTCCCACTCTTCTGGTTGGAAAATCTCATGGTAATTTTCTAGAAATTGTTCAACTCTATTAATCAGTTTTTCAAATTCCTGTTTCTTCACAAGTGTACCATATCGGGCATGTGTTTTTTTAAAAGCTCGCTCCCTAGCTCGGGATGTATCATATTCTATTTGGGAAAGATAATAATGAATAATATTGCCTTTCATAACACTTTGGTTTTGCAAAAATTCAGTTTCCAACTGCTTTATGTTAACCAATTCGTTCAGCTCATAATCTTCCCATTTGAATAAATCAACATAAGAATTTATATTTTTTATTGGAAGCAGTTCTTCTTTTTCTTCATTTGTTTTTTTCAAATATTTTCCCATTTGCATTTTACAAAGAGTATCATTTACCTCTATAAACTCATATTCATTAAATATTATCTGTGCTAAAATCTTCTCTGCAGTGAATTCATTTGTTTGCTCTAAAAAATTTTTCAAAACTCCCTTTTTCTTATAATTAAAATAAAGGATTAAGTTATTTTCGGCTCTTGTAATTGCTACATAATAATTATTTATCTCCTCCAAAAACTCTCTTTTTTCGGTATGTTTTAACACCTGGTTTTGCGAACAATTTTGTAAAATTTTATCGTAGTTATAAGTAAAGTAGTAATCTTCCAACCTGGTATAATCGGAGTTGAACTGATAATAAAATTTAAGGCTCATACCGCTATTTCCTCTACCAGAATCCATATCTATGACAGAAAAAACTGTTTCGAACTGCAGCCCTTTAGATTTATGAATTGTAAGCAATTTTATTGCCTTGCTGCTTGCTTCTCCCAGCTGAGAATACTCTTCTTTTTTTTCCATGGCTCGCAAGTAGGAAAGGAATCCTGAGATATTTTTGGGATAAGAATTATTTTTCTTAATAAATTCCGCAGCTACAAGCCAAAATTGATGCAAATTTTTCCTATCTATTTCGGTTGCATACACCTCTTCCAATCTGAAAGCTGCTGTTATAGAACTAATAAGCTCTAAAAGTGATTCTTTTTTAGAAGCTAATTCAGCTAAAATTTGAATGATTGGATCATCTATTTGCCAAAATTCTTGCCAGCTTTTTTGTAATTTCTGCAAGAAATATTTTAACTTTGCACTCCCTATAAGCACAGCATCGGAACGCAAGAATTTCACTAACTCCAGTGCATCTTCATAGCATAAAAATCGTAGCAGAAAGAGAATATTCTTCACTGCTTTATGTTTGAACAGCGAAGCAGAACTTTCTATAATATAGTCAATACCGTATTTTTCCAAAGCCAATGCTATTTCTTGTAAGGTTTTGTTATCTCTCGCTAAAATTGCGCTGTTTTCCAGAGAAATTTCTTTTCCCGCAGGTATTATAACATTTTCAACAAAATCTAAATACACTTCTTGCTTGGAAATTACTTTTTCATTCTCAGGTCCACGCCTGTTTTGAAAAAAAACTTCCACATAACCAGGTTCAGAAAAATTACTGCTTACCTTGTTATACTTCCATTCTTTAGCCAAAGGGTAGGTACTAACTTTCTGAAAAACGGAATTGATAAAATCTATCAGCTTTTTTTTGCTACGATAGGAAATTTCCAATTCGCTAGTTTCAAAATTGGCGTTTACCATATTTTGAATATTTGCAAGAAGCTCCTTCTCACCTCCGCGCCAGCCATAAATTGCCTGTTTTTCGTCACCTACAACAGTTACGCCTCCGTATTCCTTTTGCCCAACTCCGCTTACAATTTCATTCACAATAGGCTGAAAGATGCGCCACTGTAAAATGCTTGTATCTTGAAATTCATCGATGAGTATGAAACGTGAACGATAGGAAAGACTTTCTGTGAAGATATTCAGTAGGTTATTACCTTCGATTAGAGAGATTTCTGGATCGTAGATAAAGCGATATGTATAGTAATTTATATCGAAATGTGTAAACTTTTTTTCCACAAATTTAATCTGATCATAAATTTTCAGCACTTCTTGAACTAAATTGATAATACTATTTTGCTCGGGCAGTACTAATGAATTCAATAGATAATTGGCGATAGTTTGTTTTACAGTTTCTAACTGTTTCATTAATACTGGTTTAATTTGCTTACCTATATTATCTTGAAATAATTTCCTTCCATTCCAATAATTACTATTATTCAATAACAAACTAAAATTTTCCTGTAAAAATGTTTCTTGGGATAGCTGTTTGGAAAGTTCAGTTTGTAATTCATACTGGCTCATAACTTCCCTTGCCCCAGCTTTTTGGCAAGCCTCAAAGAAGCTTTTATTCAAAAATGTACGCAACTCTATTATTTTTGGATTTCCTTTTCTAGCAACTTCTTTAGCTATCATTTCCAATAATATTTGCAACTCCTGCTGTACTTGTGTATTGTGAATAAGCTCTCGCCGCTTGGGT
>JAXHUB010000063.1:0-4206 GCA_034189845.1 Candidatus Cloacimonadota bacterium
GATCCTCGGCCACAATAGCTGCACGGGTATTGGCCACAATGGTATTGTTGACGATTTCCATGGGGACGGCCACACAGCGTATTCCCACCCCACTGTTTTTGTAGATGATGTTGTTGTAAATCGTTTCAATGTTAGTGATGAACTACTTTTGAAGCAATATATTTTAGAAAATTCCAATATAGATATTAGCTACGCTCTTATGGAAGTAGATGACCTTAATCTGCCGATTAAAATATCTCCCATGAATGCTTTTGATTATTTCGAAAACAACAGGAAAAAATTTCTCACTCCCACAAAAGTAAACTTTAAATTCATGATTATCCCTTTCCAAAATTTTAGCGAATCAGTCGAATCTGAAGTAAAAAATGAAATCAGCACAATCACAACAGAAAACGCTACCATCACTTCTTATTATTTAGACAGCCTTAAAACATATTTAACTGAACAGAAAATACGAGAAAAAACAAGACAAGCAGCACGAAGTAATCGGAATTTTTGGGAACAGAATCTACCAACAGATTTCCCTATTTGGGAAAGTGGTTTTTTATCAATATCCGATAGTTTGGGAAATCTTCCTTCACATATAGTAAAAAAGGCATTTAGCTTAAAACAAAATGAATTTTCTAAGCCTATAGAGATCGAAAATTTCGGGTATATCATTATAAGAAATATTGCAATAAAAGAGCCGACACCTAATGAACTAAATAATTGTAGGCAAGAGGTATGGTACAGTTTTGTGAAAAATGAATTGGCCAGTTCGGTAGATAAAAAAACATATTACAAAAAAAATGTGAGTAGTTTTAATATTCCTGTTGCTGTTGTTAGAATTATCTCGAATGTTCCCCAGACAGCTGAAATTGAAATAAAACAAAATTACCACGATTTGGAAAAATTTAGAAATATTATTAATAAGTATAATTTAGATGATGAAATCAAACTTATCTATTTGGAAAAATTTAAAAATGAAAATTCTGTGCAGGATGTAATCGCTAAAAAAATATTAGTGGAACAATATGATGACTTCATTAATTACCAAGAATATTCGATTTTCTATACCACCCTTTCAATTTTCCCACAATATCTACCAGATTTTAATGATATAAAAGACCAAATAATAATTGAAGAGATTCAAGCTCCCAATTTTACTCAAGAAGATTACCTCGAATATTACGAAAAGAATAAAACTGATTTCCTCGGTCCCGACAGTTTACAATTAGGTGGAGTTTATTACCATATTGAACCAGATACTATAAAGATAAGTTTGGAAAAAAGTTCAAAGTTTTATCGTAACAATGAAGCTCTTTTTTATCGAGATGATTCTGTTGTTTTCGATTATATCTGCACACACAAAAAAAAGGATAACCTAATTTCTTATTTGAAGAACAATGCTGATTTTGAAATATTGAAATATTGTTTTAACACTAACTCTGATCTACCAGCTAACGAATTAACAGCATACTCGAAACTGCCAAAAACTATTTCTGGAGTTCTAAAAAGTTTGCCTGAAAATAACTTTTCCAACATTATTCAACACAATGGACGTTGGTTTATATTTTTTAAAAAATGGGAACATAAAGCTGGTAAACTCGATTTTACCAGTGCCCGTACTCTCATTGAAAATCAACTTAAATTTAAGATTGCAGATAGCTTAGCTTATACAAATGCCAAAACTGTTTTCGATTCAACTACCTATTTTGGAAGCATTTATAAGTATGCAAATAGCAATCATATCTTTAAAACTAAGTTTCGAAATGCAACTGAGGAATTTGAAATTCTTGGTGATATTTCTGCTTATAAAAAAGACCTACTACAACTATGGCGTAACGAAAAATATGCTAGTATTATAAATTTGAAAAAGGGATATTCAGTAGTGTTTCTTTTACGAAAAAAAACAGGCAAACAACTTAGTTTCCAAGAAGCTCTTCCCCAAATCAAAGCAATTTTTCTCTATCAGAAAAAATTAGACAAAGCCAGTAATTATGCCGAATATCTTAAAGAATTAATTCTACAGGGAGATGACCCAAAAAAAATCTTCTACTTTCTGGGAGGTTGGCAAAGAATCGAAAACCTTGATCTAAACAGCGAACTACCAGGTATAAAGTACAGTAAAACTATCATTGAAGATATTACCAAGCATGAAAGTGGATATATAAGCCCAATTATAAGAATTCCAGAAACTCAATTACTAATTTATCGTATAAATTCTATAAATAAAGTATCGGAAAGTGAATTTAAACAAAACAAGGAAGAATACCGTGAAGAAAAGATCGAAGAGAACTATAATAACTGGCTAAAAAGATACAAGGATAAGCATAATATAATTATTTATGAAGAAGAAAATTAACCTGTTGCTAATCATGTTCTTTGCTTTGGCAATTTTTGCCCAGCAAGACACTCTTAATGTATTTCTCTCAGAGGAATTAGAAAATTATTTCCTGTTTCATACCTCTAATACTTTTAAAAAACAAAATCTTTCTGACATACTCAGCCGCCGAGAATATCTGGAATATAAACTAAATCACTCACCTTATCTTAAAAATATTACATTCATTCACAATATTCTCGATTATGTTCCTATTGAATTAATTGATAAATATTATGTGCAAGATATTGAGCTGATGAGTTTGTATAATTTTATTGACCTAAAAGTGAATTTACAAAATCCAGATTATATTATGTTTAGTCTTCCGTTAGATAAATGGGATATTACTTGGAAGAATTTTTTGAATCCTAAAACTTACTACAAAAGTTGGTTCAAAGATTAAGCTGGGGGAAATATGAAAAAAATACGAAGCAATTTTAACACAATACCAGGAACAATAGACTACACAGGCAAAACCAAGCAAAATACTCCTGTGCTTATTAAAAATATTGCTTACAACGAAAAAGAATTTCAAGAAGAAGAAATAAACGCCCTAGATAATTTCCAATTTGAACCCCAAAAAAATAACTGGCTCGATATAATTGGAGTGCATAATTCACAAATTTTAGATAAAGCAGGCAAAAAATTTCAAATACATCCGCTTTCCTTGGAAGATATCGCTAATGTAAATCAACGGCCAAAATTTGAAATCTTTGAAAACTACATTTTTTTTGTATTCAGAATGTTGCAGTTAGAAGATGATTATAACCTTATATCAGAACAGTTCAGCATAATTTTAACCAACCAAAGTATTATTAGCTTCCAAGAAAAAGAAGGAGATATTTTCGACAACTTGCGAGATAGAATTAGAAACTCACGCGGCAGAATACGCCAAAAAGGAATCGATTACCTGGCTTTCTCGCTTATGGATGCTATTGTAGATAACTACTTTTTCATTTTGGAAAAATTGAACGATCGAATGGAAGATCTGGAAGACAGAGCACTACAAAAACCTGATAATGCAACACTGCAAGAAATTCATAAGTTAAAACGTGTTATCATTAGCCTTAGAAAATCTATCTGGCCCATTCGCGATATTTTGAACCGCCTTTATAAAGATGAAGAAGATTATTTTGAAGATTCCACTCAACTTTACCTCAGAGATTTATACGATCATAGCTTACAGGTTATCGAATCGATAGAAACTTACCGAGAAATTATCAACGGCATTTTAGAAATTTACATGAGCACCGTGAGTAACAGAATGAATGAAGTGATGAAAATGCTCACCATAATTGCAACTATATTCATTCCTCTTACTTTTATCGCTGGGGTTTATGGCATGAATTTTAAATTTATGCCGGAATTAAAACTAACTTGGGGTTATCCAGCTGTACTTGGCATTATGGCTATAGTTACAATTATTATGATAGTTTACTTTAAAAAAAAGAAATGGTTATAGCCTATGTATGAGAATATATTAAAAATCTGTTATCAAGAAGACCTGGCTGGTCAGGAAGATGTAACTAGTTCCGCAATTTTCGCTGAAAAAACTAATTCCTACCAACTTATAGCCAAACAAAATGGAATTTTATGTGGTACCCAAATTTTTTCGGCTGCTTTTTTATATATAAATGAAAATACGAAAGTGGAATTTGAATTTAGGGATGGAGATAAAATTAACAATGGTGATACAATTGCTATTGTTTCAGGAAAAATTAAGGATATTCTTACTGCCGAGCGTACTGCACTAAACCTACTTTCCCATCTTAGTGGAATTGCTACTAAAACAGCTGCTTTCGTTAAAGCAACCAGAGGTAAGGCTACTATTTTAGATACACGCA
>JAXHUB010000064.1:0-4648 GCA_034189845.1 Candidatus Cloacimonadota bacterium
AAGTTGCTGTAATTTTACTTTCCCAAAATTAAATTTAATAATTCGTTTTTTAGAAAATAAAAATATCAGTAAAATGGAAATAATTAAAATTCCTATTTGACTACCTACACCCATTGGTATAGAATCAATAATAGATTTTATAGACATTTCAAATCCACTTGACAATACTAATACTATAAAAGTGATAAAGATTCCTAAAAATATTTTCAATGTTTTATTCATAATATTTTTTTTGTCCTTGAATTCAGGGTCTCTCTTTTTAATGCCACACAACTACCGCCTAAACGCAATATGGCGTTTAGTACTCCGATATGGTTTCATATACGCATAAATCATTCGTTTATTTTTTCCTTATCTGAAAAAAGTGTATCAGCAGGGCATATAATGTTTCTAAAGTTTTTGGTTGATACATAAATATAAATTTTTGTAGTTTTGCTGCTTTTATGATCTAGCAAATCTTGAATATATCGCAGATCTACACCTTGCGCTAAAATATGAATTGCCAATGAATCTTTTTTTATAACTATACCTCCCATAAATAATTCATTCTTAAATAAGATTTTTGTTAGTATTTGTCAAGAAAAAATAATTTACACTATATCTATAAAAACCACTAACTGTTTTGCAGCTAAATTAGAGCTATAGTATTGTTCTGTTAGAAGTTAAAAAAATAATAATAACTACTTACCAAAATTTCTTGACACAATAATCGAAAGTAAAAAATTTAACAATATAACGTGAGCTTAATGGTGCTGGAGTAAAAGGGAATCCCGTGAGAATCGGGAGCGGTCTCCGCCACTGTAATCAGCCTTTTGCTGGTCTGGTCACTGTTCCAAGCAGGGATGGGAAGGCTAGATCTATTTAAACGCTGAAAGTCAGGAAACCTGCCATTGAGTTTTTAGCTGTAACTTCGGAGCAAAAGAAAGCAGCCAAAAACATATTTTCTCGCATCATAAGCTGCATGTAATCCAAAAAGGAGAAGATATGTTGAAAAAGATTGCGTTTTTGTTGATAATTTTCACCATTATTTTATCTTGCACTCCTTCTAATTCATATCCTCAGGGTTGGGTGGTTACATCACCTGAATTAGCCGAGATCATAGTTAAACTGGGTGCTACCGAAAACATAGTAGGTGTTACCAAGGAATGCGATTTTCCTTCCGATTTACAAAATAAAACAATTGTTGGTAATTTTGGGAAAGTAGATATAGAAAAAGTAATTGAATTAAATCCTGCAAAAGTTTTTCTAACAAAATTGGAACAAGAAGAGCTAGCGATTACTCTTGAAAAATTGGATATTCCTACTTTTTCTGCTTATCCGAATTCTATTGAAACTCTTTTCCATACAATAGAAGAGGTGGGAAAAGAGATAAATAGAACCGAGCAAGCGCAAGAATTGGTGAAAAATCTAAAAACACAATTGTCGCAATTACAAAAAGAGCAACATAGTGCCCAGTCCAGAGTTTACATCGAAATTTATGGTGAACCTCTTATGAGTGTTTCCGATGATTCGTATGTGGGGCAGTTATTGCGCCAAGCAGGCGGTAAGAATATTTTTCCTTCATTACCTCGAGAATACTCTCGGGTTAGTCCAGAAAAAGTTATTGTTGCCGATCCGCAAATTATTATTGTCACCTATCCTGGTATAAGTAAAGCCCAAATAGCTGCTCGCAAGGGTTGGGAAAATATTTCTGCTGTGCAAAATAATCGTATCTACACAGTGCAAGATATCGATCCTGATATAATTTTGCGGGCTTCACCGCGCTTTGTGCAAGGGATTAAAAAACTTCAGGAAATAATTTATGAATAAGAAGATACTTGTTATTTTTTTTGTAATTGTTTTCATAATACTTTCCTATTTTTATTTAAAATTCCAGGCCGATTCTGCTTATATCATTAGTCAAGTGCGTTTTCCACGTTTTTTATTAGCTTTTTTAAGTGGTTTTATTTTAGCCGGCACTGGCTATACTTATCAGATAATGCTAAACAATCCTTTAGCTGAACCCTATATATTAGGAGTTTCATCTGGAGCAGCTTTTGGCAGTATATTAGCATCCACCCTTTCCCTTTTTCTTTTTATGCCTCTATTTGGTTTTATTGGGGGTCTATTAACTATGTTTCTAGTTTGGAAACTAGGACATTGGGGCAGAGTTTTCAATAAAACCCGCCTACTGCTTTCCGGTATAATAATCGGATTGTTTTTCTCGGCTCTTATTTCGCTTATAATGTATTTGAATCAGCAGGATATTGGTTCTATTATAAATGTTTTAATGGGGAACTTGGGTCATATTTTTAGTAATTTGGAATGGAATATTTTTACAGGAATATTTATAATTTCGCTGGGTCTTATGTTTTATCTGTTTTCGCTTTCCAAGCAATTAAATATATTGGTTACAGGAGATTTGGTAGCAACCAGCTTAGGTGTAGATGTAGCCTCACTACGTAAGCGAATTTTTATTATTAGCTCGCTTTTGGTTGGCATCACTGTTGCTTATGCAGGAATTATCGGTTTTGTCGGCCTTGTGGTGCCCCATCTTATACGTATGATTTTAGGTGGGAATAAACCATACAGTATTTTTATCTCTGCCTTTGCAGGTGCCTTCCTACTAATTTTATGCGATTTTGTAGCTATGCACATTGCAGTTATCGAAATCCCGGTAGGTACAATTACAGCCTTTATCGGCTGCCCATTTTTTATTATTATATTGTTAAAAAAATAGATGTTCTTTATAGCTGCATAGTGTGGGATGAGAAAAAGGAAGCCATTAAAATGACTTCCTTCCAAAATTTCTATAAGTTAATTTCAACTTCTTCGATTTCATCGTATTTTTCCAAATGTTCGCGGATTTCATCTGCTACGTTCTGACGGTATTGGTCGAATTTTGGTAACTCGATATCTACAGTAGCCTTACCATTTTCGTAGCCAACATATTTCACCATCTTCAGAGAAATGATATCTTCTCCTACTTTGGGATACAACACATGTTTCAACTCTTCCACAATAGTGGTTTTGTCGAATTTGTCTTTGCTAGCAAGATTATGTTTTATCTCATAATCTTTGATAGCTTTGCGCAAAGTATCTACTGCTAAAACGGAACAATGCATCTTAGCTGGTGGCAACCCGTCCAACTCCTCTGCTGCCTGTTTCCAATTTATTTTTTTGGCTTCTTCTAAAGTTTTTCCTTTTGCCATATCGGTTATTATAGAAGCTGTTGCAATATTGGATGCGCAACCGTAAGATTGGAACTTGATGTCTTCGATAACTTGTGTATCTTTGTTTACTTTAAGGTAAACAGAGACCTGATCACCGCAGGCAGGACTACCCTCAGTTGCTTCTGCATCTGGCAATTCCAACTTCCCGATATTGTGGGGATGCATAAAATGGTCTAGCACTTTTTGTGAATATTTCATTATTTCTCCTTTTTGTACAATGGACTTCTGTTTCTCAATTCTTTTACTATTTGTTCTAATTTTTCTACAGTGTAATCTATCTCTTCTTTGGTATTATAGCGGCTAATTGTGAACTTCATAGAACCGTGAGATTCCTCATGATTCCTGCCAATAGCCATAAGAATATAATTAGCTTTTAAGCCTTTGGAAAAGCAAGCGCTACCGGTTGCAACAATTATTCCAGCTGCATCCAGCATCATCATTATAGCTTCGCCTTCTATGTAGCGAAAAGAGATGTTCACATTGTGCGGAGCACGTTTTTCTCCACGCGGGCCGTTCAAAAGAGTGTGGGGAATGTTATCTTCTATCTTTTTCAGCAGGTAATTGGAAAGTTCTCGGAGTTTGTTATTATTTTCTTCAAATTTGGAAAAATTAAGCTCTATGGCTTTAACGAACCCAGAGATTAAACCAATATTGATTCCGCCTGTCTCAAATTCATCGATTCGGTTTATACCATGTTTTGTAGGTGCTAACTGAATCCCTGAGCGTAAATAAAGTGCACCAATCCCAACCGGTCCGTGAATTTTATGAGCACTTATTGAAAGCAAATCTATATTCATCTCTTCAACATCGATGGGTATTTTACCATAAGCTTGGCCAGCATCAACGTGGAAAGCTATTTGGTGGTCGGCATTTTGTAAGATTTGGCTAATTTTTGCAATAGGTTGCAAGGTGCCTGTGGTATGATTGGCCCAGGTGGTCATGAACATTATAGTTTCCGATTTTATGGCTTTTTTCAACTGTTTCAAATCGATAAAACCTTCCTCGTCTGCGTCTAAATAGGTTACTTCAAATCCGCTCTTTTCAAAAAAAGCTGCATTGGTAAGCAGATCTGGATAATCTACCTTAGAACAAATAATGTGGTTGCCCTTATGCGAATTAGCCATCAGATAACCTTTTATAGCTAAATTGTTAGCGGAGGTTCCTCCCGATGTAAAATGAATCTCTTGTGGCTTAGCATTGATGCTGTCTGCCACTATTTTTTTGAACCCAGCAATATCGTTTTCTATTTCTGTACCTTTGCTGATGAAATTTTCTGGGAAATAAAATTTCTCCTGCCAGTAGGGAAGCATAGCTTCGATAACTTCCGGAACCGGCTTAGAGGTTAAACAGTTATTGAAATAGATTGGTTTGTTCATTGTTACTCCCTTATTTTATTTAAAATTATATCTAATTTTAAAGAGGAAAAATAGTTATCC
>JAXHUB010000065.1:0-2221 GCA_034189845.1 Candidatus Cloacimonadota bacterium
ATCACTTTAAATTTGATTGTTTTGTCTTCGGGTAGAAAATTTCTACTTATTTCGGAAGTAGTCATTTCTACAGCATTAAAGCTATAGTTATTTTCCAAAAAATAGCGCAATATATAGGAAAGATGAAAGTAGTAAAGAAGGAATTCACCTTTTTTCAACAGGTCTTTTTCCTCCAATTTATTCAGAAGTTCCAGTGCTTTTATATAAGCAGGCCGGTTATCTATATCTAAATTATTTTTTATATCATTTTTATTTTTTCGAAGAAGCTTGTATATGTTAGAAATAATAAAAATTAGCATTATAAGCAACAAAATGGGAATCACTATATCTCTTAAAATTAACTTTAATTTTTTGGGCGGAGTGATATCTTTTATAACTTGACTGCTGTCTGCCAAAATTGAATGCACTACCAGCTGGAAGCTGTCTGTTTTCAGGATTTTCTTTTTATTATTAGAAACAACTGTGAATTCAAGTTCGGGAAAAGTATACTCACCAGTATCGAAAGCTTGGAAAGTTAACTGCAAGATTGATTTTTTCTTTTCTTGGGAAATAGCTTGTTCTAACTGCTGTTCATCTTGAAGTACAAATACATCCAAAGTATCGATTGGGGGAGAGTAGATAGTATCTGAGGATGTAGTGATTATCTCCACATTAACTTGAAATGGCGTGCCTACAAAAAGCTGGGAAGGTTTTTCTATGCTGTATTCTAACTTTTGTGCATATAAGAAAATAGTAAGTGCCGATAAAATAATAATTGTTATCTTTTTCATATTATGTTTGATTCTTCATTTGGATTCTAAATTTGAAAAATTTCATCAATTCCGAAACATAAGGCTGGTCGGTGCGTAACTTCACCAAATCAATCTTCATTTTCTTGAAATTATCGGTTAGTTTTTGTTGTTGGGTTTGCACTATCTTTTTGTAGTTTTTTCTAATTCGCTGGTTGTTACAATTCACAGTAAAATAATCTCCTGTTTCTGGGTCTTGCAAATCTAAGATCCCAGCTTTAGGAAGTTCAAGTTCGTTTTTGTCTAATACTTGCAGTGCTACCAAATCATGTTTTCTTCTTATAAGACGTAAGCTGTCAGCAAAATTATTATCAAAAAAATCTGAAATGATAAAAATTATGCTTCGTTTTTTTTGCAAACGATAGATATATTCCGCTGCTTTTCTGATATCTGTTTTGTTGCTTTTTGGTTGGAAATACAAAATATCACGAAGAATTCTGAGTGTAGATTTTTTCCCTTTCCGAGGTGGAATGTATTTTTCCACTTCATCGCTAAATAACAGCAGTCCAACTTTATCGTTATTAGAAAGTGCTGAAAAGGAAAGTACTGCAGCCAATTCGGTAATATACTCAGATTTTAGATAGTTTTGGGTACCAAATAGGGTAGAAGCGCTACAATCTATTAGCAAAATAACGTTGAGCTCGCGAGTCTCTTCGAATTTTTTAATATAAGGATGCCCCATTCTAGCTGAAACATTCCAATCTATCTGACGAAAACTGTCACCATTCTGATAGGCCCGTACCTCCGAAAACTCAAGGCCCTGACCTTTAAAAAGACTATGATACTCTCCTGAAAATAGTTCACTTACTAAATCACGCGTGGTGATCTCGATCTTCCTGATACGCTTTAGGATATCGGAAGTTTGCATCTAAGGTACCTCAATTTCATCGAATAAACGATTTACGATATCTTCCTGAGATATCTGTTCCGCTTCTGCTTCGTAAGTAAGAATAATACGGTGTCTTAGAATATCCTTTCCAATAGTTTTAATATCATCGGGTGTAACATATCCACGATGTTCCAAAAAAGCATTTGCCTTTGCTGCCTGTGCCAAGTAAATGGTAGCACGAGGAGAAGCTCCGCAGTCTATGAGATCTTCTATATCCTTTAAATTCTTATATTTTTGTGGTTGTCTGGTTGCAAAAACCAAATCCAAGATATATTCCTTGATCTTTTCTTCCATATGAATATCTCTCACTAAATTTCTCATAGTAAGAATGTCATCGGGTGTTAAAACTGGTGCTACCGGAATTTCTTCAGCTTTAACCATTCTGTCCAAAATTAAACGCTCTTCATCTTTGGAAGGATAGTCTATAAGCAGTTTCAGCATAAAACGATCGACCTGAGCTTCGGGTAACGGATAGGTCCCTTCCTGTTCCAATGGATTTTGTGTAGCCATTACCAAAAAGGGAGTAGGTAATGGATAAGTTGTA
>JAXHUB010000066.1:0-3594 GCA_034189845.1 Candidatus Cloacimonadota bacterium
AACAGCTTTCATAAAAGTATAAATAAATCCAAAGCTTCCATAGTGCTATTTAGCATTTTTCTGCTGGTTTTTCTTAACGATATCTTATATCTGCTTTTTTATGTTTTCACCAATTCACCCTCCACTCAAATTCTTGTGTCTAATATTTTTTCAGTTTTCTATAATACGATTGTAAGCTTTGTAATGGTTTATGTTTTTATAATCATCGACCGTCTGAGGATTTGGGTAGATGTATAAAAGTAAGGAATTTAGTAAATTTTTAGAAGTAATACTAATCGCTATTTTTTTGCTAATTGTTGCCCATTTATACAAAATACAGATACTTCACGGAAAAAAATACGCCGAAATTGCTCAAAATAATTATGTGCGGTTAAAGAAGATAAAACCGGTTCGGGGAGAGATTTACGATAGAAATTATGAACCGATTGCCGTAAACAAACCTTCACGAAATTTGTATTTAAATACCGGAAAAATAAAAAACAAAGACAATTTGATAAAATTTTTAGCAGCTCATTTCTCTGAAACAGAAGAAGAAATTGAAGAAATCATCTATCAAAACCGTTTTAGGCTCTATCAAGACATTTTATTATTCCAAAATTTAGAATACAAAACATTTGTAGAGATTTCTGAAAAAATCAACTACTATCCTTCACTATTTTTCAAGAGCGAAGATATCAGAGAATATGCTTATCCAAATCATTTTACAGGTTTTGTAGGAAAAATTAGTGAGTCCGAGTATAATAAATTAAAATCAAAGGGATATACCATAAATAGCATTTTAGGAAAAAGCGGTTTAGAAAAGAAGTATGAAGACCGTTTGCGCGGTAACGAAGGATATGAAATAATACAGGTGGACGCTACTGGCAGAAATCTTGAATTTTTAAAATACAACTTGAATCAACCAGAGCAAGATGGTGAAACCCTTATTTTAAGCATCGACAACAGGTTACAGCGTTACGTAGATGAACTTCTAAAAGATAATCACAAGGGTTGTATTGTAGTTCAAAATGTTAAAACAGGTGGAATTTTGGCTTATTCTAGTATTCCTACTTATGATCCCAATATTTTCGTGGGAGGAATCTCTACTTCAGACTGGCAGAAGGTAATTACTGACCCAGATAAACCTATGTTAGACAGAATAATCCGAGGTACATATCCTCCTGGCTCAATTTACAAACCAATTCCAGCGCTCTATGGTTTGGAAAACGATTTAATAGACCGCGAGACAAAATTAACTGAATGCACAGGTGGCTTGCAAATCGGTCCCAGATTCTATAAATGTTGGTACGAAGAGGGTCATGGCAAGGTCAACATTATCGATGCAATTAAATTTTCCTGCGATGTTTTTTTCTATGATCTTTCTTTGCAAATACCGCTTTCTGAGCTTTATGAATACACTCAAAGAAATTTCTTAGTAACCAAATTAGGAATTGATATCCCTGAAGAGCGTGACGGTTTTTTTCCAACCAGAGATTGGTACAAAAGAAATTATGGCAAAAATATCAGCATCACCGGGCAGAAAGTGAATTTAGCTATTGGACAAGGTGAAATTTTAGTCACTCCCTTACAAATTTGTTCATTTTACAATGCCCTTGCTAACGATGGTATTTGGAAAACACCTCATTTACTAGTTAAAAATTTGCAAGGGCAAGAAAAGACGCAAATGTCCAAACAGCTGCCAGCATCTTTAGAATCTATCAAAATAATTCAAGAAGCTATGTTCGAGGTGGTTAATGGGGCTTATGGCACAGGAGCAGCAGCCAGACTACCTGGTGTAAAAGTTTATGGGAAAACAGGTTCAGCCGAAAATCATATGTCGGAAACCACCCATGCTTGGTTTTCTGGTTATGCAGCTTGGGAGGAACCAGAAATTTCCTTTACCGTATTCTTGGAAACTGGTGGTGGAGGAGGCAGTGATGCAGCTCCTTTGGCTGCCCAGTTAATACGTTATTACAGCAGCCTGCGGGAGAATTAATATGACTGGTATGAAAAAATTCGATTGGGCAACATTTATATTACTGGCAGTTATTTTGTTAATTGGAGTTTTAATAATTTTTACGGCTTCCACCCAAATAATTGGAGATGAATTTGTTTCCAAAAATTATTATATTAAACAGAGTATTTGGATAGCTATATCGCTATTGGTTCTATATTTTCTTCTGAAAATTCCCTACACAGTTATCGATACTTTAATTCTACCACTTTACATAATAAATATTTTAATGCTTATTACAGTGCTATTCCTGCCAGCAATTAAAGGAGCGCAACGTTGGTTTCAATTAGGTCCTATTAGCTTCCAGCCTTCCGAGCTTGCAAAAATCCTCACAATTTTGCTAATTGCAAAATCGATCTCTAAACCCAATCTCTCAGACTTTCAAATCTTGGCTCGCACTATCATCATTTTTCTAATTCCGGCTATCCTTATTTTAGCCGAACCAGATCTGGGTACTGTTATCGTAATGGGAATGAGTGTTTTGGCCATATTGGCAGCTTCCAACCTGCCGATGTACTTTCTTATTCTACTTATCAGCCCCATCTTTAGTATTATTTTTTCCTTTTCCATGTCTCTTTTTATCATTTACATCATTCTACTGGTAGTTGTGCTATACAAATCTAACCTGAAAGGCATTATTATTGGTTTTGCCACTGTTATTAATACTTTTATATTTTTTATTACTCCTATTTTGTGGAATGGACTCAAGGAATATCAGCAGAATCGAATTCTTACTTTTTTGAACCCTTTGCGTGATCCTTTGGGATCAGGATATCAAATAATTCAATCAAAAATTGCTATCGGTTCGGGAACGGTTACGGGAAAAGGATTTCTAATGGGAACACAAAAGAACCTGAATTTTTTGCCAGAACATCATACTGACTTCATCTTTTCAGTTATTGGTGAAGAATTTGGATTTTTTGGTTGCCTCATACTGCTTACATTATATTTTTTGTTTTTAATTAGAATGGCTCATCAAATAAGAAAACTGAAGCATAAGGAGATGTATTTTACAGCGGTTGGAATCATAACCTTTATAGCTTTTCAGGCTTTTGTGAATATTGGAATGAATATCGGTTTGGTGCCAACTACTGGAATACCGCTGCCATTTTTAAGCTATGGAGGTTCCAATTTGCTTATAAATGTAATTGCCGTAGGGTTGGTATTAAAATTCATTAAAGAACAGAGTATTTTCTTATAAAAAAATAAATGGAGGATTTATGGCTAAATCTAAATATGTTTATGACAAAAAGAAGTTTTGTGTTCCTGTAACGAAAGCAGAGCCTCTGAATTCAATTCAATTTATCATTGACAGCTTCATCGAGAAAAAAGTTACTTTTTGTATTGATGGAGAAGATGAATCTTGGGAAATTTGGCGCATGGCTGAAGAAGATGATACAGATAAGATAAAAAAAAGCGGTGCCCCTGAAAATCCTAAGATATTATATGTGGATGGCAAAAAAGTAGAAGATTTTGAACTTGCTGAATGATTTATAGGGCATCTGGACGGATGCCCTATAAATCTGCATTTTAAAACTTCTCCGAGTTTTCCTGGATCCATTTTTCGGCAGAGAAAGCTGCTGTAGCACCTTCCCCGGCAG
>JAXHUB010000067.1:0-3745 GCA_034189845.1 Candidatus Cloacimonadota bacterium
AGCACTTTCTCATTATTACTATGTTATTCAAAATGACACAGATGGTGATTTAGCATTCGATGCTGCTAAAAATTTTGCTTATGTTTGCAAAACAATTGAAGAATGGCAAAAAGCTGTAGAAGCCTATCAAATCATTTTGGAACGCTGGGGTGATGCTGAACTGGAAGCACAAACAATTTTTGATATTGCATTCTGTCATTTTCGTGATAAAAAGTACGAAAAAGCTATTCAGATGTTCCAGCAAAGTATGCAAATTTTAGAAGATGGGGAATTAAAAGCCGAAGCACAATATTGGTTAGCAGAATCCTATTTTGGAATGGAAAATTATGAAAAAGCTGTAACAGAATTCCTAAAAGTGAGCTATAATTATAATGATTACCTGCAATGGGCTGCTCTTTCGGAATTAAGAGCTGGTCAAGTATATTTGGAAGCTGGTAGTATAGAAAAAGCAAAAAGACTTTTCAATAGAATCATAGATAAGTATTCAGCTTCTAGCGATTGGGGAAGAGAAGCTGTGAAGATCTTAAAAGAACTGCAATGAAACTAGCTGTAGACCTACATTCCCATTCTGGTTATGCCGGCGGGGTGGGACAGATAGAACTGGAATCTGTTTCTAAAGCAATGAGATTGAAAGGAATCGAAATTTTCGGTTCGGGTGATTGTTTATTCCCAACTAGAACAAAAGAGCTGCAAACAAGATTAGAAGAAAAAGAAATGGGTTTGTTATCTTTACCAAAAGATAGAAATAGATTTATTCTACAAACTGAAGTAATTTTCTCGACTAAGATCGGTGGCTACAATAATAAAATCATTGCTCATCATGTTATTTTATTTCCAGATTTTAAATCCATAGAAAAAATGCAGAAATTGTTAGGAAAATGGGGCATGAAAAATACTATCGGGCGGCCTTTTATTACCAGCGATTCAGTTAAGGATCTGCAAATACAGTTGGAAGATATCACCTCTATTTCACCGCTAATTGAAATAATCCCTGCACATGTAATGACTCCGGATGGTATCTTGGGTAGTAAGAATAATTTGGAAACTATGCACCAGTTCTATGGAGATTTTATGCCTAATATAAGAGTTATTGAAACTGGGCTTAGCGCAGATCCTAAAATGTTAGAGAATATTCCCGATTTAGCTGAGCGTACATTTATTTCCAATAGCGATTGCCATAGCGATGCTTTAAATAGAATCGGTAGAGAGTTTACAGTGATAGAACTTGAAAAATTCAATTATAAAAGTCTTATTAAGGCATTACGAGAGAATAGAATCTGTTATACAGTCGAATTCAATCCTTCCGAAGGCAGGTACTTTTTATCTGGACATCGAGCTAATAGAAAAGGTCATGCCGGAGAAAAATTTATTACTAAAAGGAATATTGATATATGTCCGATATGCGGCAAAAAGATAATTATGGGTGTAAAAGAACGTTGTCAGCAGCTAAAAGATGAAAAAATTTCACCTTTGCCGAGAAAATTTCTGTATCTTATTCCGTTGGTTGAGGTTATTGCACATTCATTAAGGGTGAAATCGGTTAGATCAAAAAAGGTGATAGAGATGTTTTTCGAAATTATGAAAAACTATTCCTCTGAGATAAGTTTGTGGCAGAGTAATTCATTACAGGCAGATTTGCATGGGAAAGTACCAGAAAATACATTAGCCGAAATTATGGCGGTGCAAAATGGTGATTTCAGTTTCGATCCACCTGGATTTGATGGAGTATATGGAGAGTTAAATATTAAAATCTAAGAGATTAAGTAATTTTTTTATAAATTTTTTTATTATTTTTTTTTCGATTTCTTTTGCTTGGTAGATATAGGCTAAGCAGTACACAAGGGGTTTATTTCTTACTTTCAGTGCCCAAGTTAACTTGGGAATTTTAAAGTGTTTTTTACCCCAAGCAAGCATTTTCATGATTTCATCGAAATAATTTAGTTTTTCTAACCGCCAAAGTAGCCAATAGCGCGGGAAACAAGAAGGTCCCAAGTGAATAACATAAGCATTGGGGTCTATGTTGAACCAACTTTTGCTTATTGGAAGGATTTTATATTTGAACGCTAAAAGGGAGTTTTAAACCGATTCATCCATTTGGAAATAGGCATCACTGGAATAATCATGCGCGATTTTAATTTTTTTTTTAGGGAGTACTTTCATCATTTGTTCATGCCATGTTTCTACAAAATCAAGATGATTTTTATTTATGGTTATATTACCTGAAGCAACAGTATTATTCAACCGTGATTTTTCTCTTTCGCCTACATCTTTTTGCCAAACTTTCAATATCGATGCTGGTATCGAACCGTATTCGGCATCATTATTTTTATAAATACCTCTTTGAGTATATATCATACCATCTTCTTTACTATCTTTCCAACGAGTAGAAATGCCTTGTATTTCTTTTGTTAGATATTGGGTAATATCACCATTAACTATACAATCTCCATCCAATAGTGAAATTGTTTTGACATCATCATTCTTGGCCAGCAAAATAGCCTCTGCTTTTCTAGTTACAACACTACGCTGGTTATTCATGTTTGCATCGAATACTTCCACATTGGGAAATTGAGTAAAAAATTCTTTCTCATTTTGTGTTAATTGTATACCTAAAATTTTAATATATGCATTCACCTTATGATATTTTAAGGAAAGCACCAAAATAAAAACAGGTAAAAAATATCTACTGTCAGCAATAGTTACTATAGTGCTTTTAGGTGTATTGTCAGTCATATATTTTCCTTAGTTTAATTTATAAACTTTAAAAATACCGCTGGAAGTATGTCAACTTTTATCTAATGAATTGAAGGACAATATGAAAATAAAAAGACCAATGGCAAACTATTTTGTTTTATTAATTTGTTTAGAAAAATTTTGCAATTATTATCTTTCGTAACTTATCCTTGACAAATGAATATCTAAAAAAACTCTTACAAAACTTAAAATTTAGGAGTAATGGGTATGAATATCGAAATATTACAAACAAGAAGAAAAAAACTAATAGAGAAATTAGAAAATAACGAGATGGTAGTTATTTTTGCTTCCGCCGAGCCCAAATATCCACGCTATTTCTTACAGGAGAAAAATTTTTTCTATTTAACCAACTTAGAAATTCCTAATGCTATTCTAATATTGGCCAAGCAAAAAAATAAAACCTTTTCTCAACTTTTTATTGAAAGAAACGATCCTAAAATGGCGGTTTGGATTGGTGAAAAGATGACACCTTCCCAAGCTGGTGAAATTAGTGGCATCAAAAGGATTTCTTATTTGGATGAATTTGAAAATTCCTTTACCAACATCGCTAACACTAGAAAAAAATGTTATTTAAATTATAAAAAAACTCAGCGCGATCAACCTCTTTGCAGAGCAAAAGTGTTTACAAAAAACATAAAAGAGCATTTTCCCTATTTAATTTTTGATTCTGTAGATGAACTCATCCGCTCTTTGCGCGAATGTAAAGATGAGTGGGAAATAAAACAACTTCAAAAAGCTATTGATATAACTGGCAAGGGTATTGAGAAGATCATGAAAAATGCTATACCAGGGATGATGGAATATGAACTAGAGGCATTGTTGAATTATGAGGCGCAAAGAAATGGTTTACGGCATATGGGTTTCAAGTCTATTATAGCCAGTGGAAAAAATGCGGCCACATTGCACTATGAAGAAAATAATTGTAAAATCGGCGAAAAAGATTTAATTTTATTAGATGTAGGAACTGCCTGCAATAACTATTCAGCTGATA
>JAXHUB010000068.1:0-5016 GCA_034189845.1 Candidatus Cloacimonadota bacterium
GGGATATCTTCTATAATAGGAGTCATTTTGGGGGCGAAAATAGGAGCAGTCCTGTTAAACCAACTTGGCGATATTGCATCAGGCCTAACTTTCGAAACTTTTGGAAGTTTTACAATCGTTCCTTATGAATTAAGTGTTAGAACAATAACATTTGGTTTTTTAATAGGTATTGTAATACCATTGATTATTTTTATATATTTTGGCGTTTCAATACCTATCAGATTTCCACAACTGCATAATACTTTCGCATTTTTATGAATTGAGCGATCCTGTTTGATTTTGGTATTCCAACATCGTAGCACTCTACCAGTACCAATTTTATGATACTTGAACAATTTTTGTTTACACTTAGCGCATTTAATCGTTAACATTGTTTTAAATTTTCCATTAAAGTTCCATCTGGCAGCATCCAATCCGGATGTGGCTGGCCGCGACTTTCCATTTGGAAGCGCACGCAGCTTTGCCAATTGCCCAGACAATATAGTTGTCTCCAGCTGGGATCTATTAATCCTTTTTCGGTAAATTTCTTCATAGGACAGCTGCGATGCCACCGGCAATATGTTTCCAGTGTTTTCAAAATAGAGTATTTTGCAGAAATTTTATCTTTTAGTTCGGGACGATGCAATATAGAAGCTGGGTGGGCTAGTGGTATTATTTTGAATTTACCAGTCCATCGCAGTATGCCGAATTTCTTGTGAAATTTCGCTTTTTCTGGGGGGAATTCTAAGTTGAAATGCTTAAATATGAATCTGGCAGCATAAAAGCCGAGGGGAACAATAATTTCGGGTTTAACAGCTCTGATTTCTTGTAATAAATGTTCACTACAGGAAAATATTTCACGTTGTTTGGGCTTCCTATTATGTGGAAGTTTGCATTTAAGCAGGTTAGTCCAATAATATTGCTTAACGTCAAGCCTGTGCTGAGCAATTAACTGTTTTAACACAGAGCCCGAGGGGCCAACGAACATTTTATCTGCCTTATCCTCCTGCTCACCTGGTGCTTGTGCAATAGCCATAAAGCGGGCTTTTTTATTGCCTTCAGGACATATTGCATGCGTTCTGGTTTGTTGCAAATCACATTTATTACATATTTTTATAGTAGTACAGAAATTATCCCAGTTCATATGATCCTTTGAAATCATTTAATTAAATTTATCCCATATGTTTTTCAAGCCTTCTTCTGCTTTACCTTTCAACTCATCTTCGATTTCAGTCTTTTTGTTTTCAAGCTGTTGCATTTTACCTTCTATTACATTCAACTGAGACTTTACTTTTTTATTGAGTAGATCTAACTCGTTTTGTAATTGAGCAGTTTTATCATCAATGATCTTTTGAGCTTCAGCTTTGTGTTTATTTAATTCCAGATTAACTCTTCTTTCCAGTTCTTTTCTTGCTCTTACAATTTCATTGGAAACTACTTTTTTAAGTTGAGAAGCGATAATATTATCAACATTGCTATTTAAATCAAATCTAAAGGCATTGGGATTCTGGGAAACATTTACCTGCAAATCTACGGTATCGATAGCTTCAGTTATGTTCCTAGAGATCCGCACCAGGTTTTTGTCTAAATTAGGTTGAGTAGAATAATCAAAAACTATGTTTTCAGCAGCAAAATCTATTTTAGCTGAGATAAGCTCATTTTCGAGATTCATATTCATATTTAAATTAGCAGTACCTTTTTTTAATTTGCTAGGAAGCAGGTCAAAATTCACCAGCTCGATATCTCTAATTGGAACTTGAGTGATATCCAAGTAGATTGTCTCAGTTTTATTTTCGGTGCGGTAGTCGAAAATAGCGTTAAGATTAAAAGTTCCAACTTTTTCCTGTGACCCCTGCAAGTTTATTATCATGGGTTTTTTTGTTTTTTTCTGATCGGAAGAAATATCGCTTACCTTTCCTACCAAAAGTAAATCGTCTGGTGTAATAACTGAAATTATGACATTTTTTATCCAAAAACTTGGTAGATGAGGCATTTTATCTTCTTTTGGTTTTTTCTGTTGTGGTGGTTCAGAGATTTCTCGAGCTTGCGAAATCTTTTCCAATATTGCAGTTAGTCCATCTGTAATGTTTTTTCCAAATAGCATTAAAGAAACATTTTGCACATCGATATCTTGCAAATTTGCCATATTCAAAGCTTTTTGATAATCTTGATTAATCCATTGTGGAATATCATTCTTCAAATTTTTCATTAATCTAATGTCTGCTTCTATCTGTTTTTTATTTTTATTAAATTCTTCATACAATTTTTTCGAATCTTTCAAAGTGGTTTTCATCAAACTGATTTGTTTTTGTACTTTATCAATACTGTTCAAGTCGTCCAAATCGATCTGTTTGGCGGTTTTTTCTATAGTTTTAGCTCTTTGCATATAGTTGTTATTTTCTAGTAGGTTATGCCAATATTCATAACGCTCTTCTGCCAGAGTAACAACAGAATCGGCTTTTTCTGGAGTTTTAAAATCTAAAATTGCCAAAAGTGAATCTACATCAATCTTTGTTTTCAAGTTTTTTGCTTGAAATATGGGTATGTTGTTCTTTTCTTCTTCCAGATTTTTTTTCAAAGCTTGCATTAATTTGGAAGATTTTTTAGGTTCTTTTTTAGGTTTTGGAATAGCACCATCTGTGGCACGTTCTGTATCGAATTTCACTTTTTCCATTTGCATCTGCTCTATAAGCACTTTACCGGCCAATAGCGGTTTAAATGCAAGTTCAAAGGCGGTAGGCCCAGTTTCAAAAAGATTGTTCATGGTGTTATTTTTATCTGTAAATTGAAATCTTTCCCAAGATATATGAAGCTTAAATGGTTTTAAATAAACTCCGTCTACTTCAACTTTCGCGCCCGCTACTGCTGTACCAGATTTCTCGATAACATAGTCAGCAATTTGATTCCTAAATAAAAAAGCTAATCCCAAGATGATAATAAAAAACAACAAAATGTATAAAATAACTTTAAAATTTTTTTTCATGTAATTCTCCTTTAAACTTTCTTAACCTGTTTTTCTTTTAACTTCAGTTTCACGCCTTGTCCACAATTTCGGCACATAGGAATAGAAGATCGATTTAATAATATTTTTTGTCGGAAATTTTGGTAATTTTTCCCCTGCCACATTTGTTTAATGCTTGTGCTTTTAATATTACCTATTTTAACATCTATGTCTTTATCGAAACAGCAAACAGCAGCTTCACCATTCCAATTTACCACCGGTTGGGTCCAGATACGGCGGCAGCGATTTTTTATACCAAATTTCATTTCAAAATCATCACCAATTATTTTGTAACGTCTGTATTTGGGGTTTTTAGGTAGAAAGTTATTGATATCTTCTTTAGAATATACCTGAGCCGATTTTAATTCCAAATTGTCTACTCCTAAACTACTTCCTAACTTTTTCATATCTTCTATCTGGTGCTCATTGTGTTTCATAACTATAAATTGCCAACGGATTAGGGGGTGTTTGCTTTTCAGTTTATTTTTTGCTGCTACAATTTTTTTTACGTTATCGATAACTTTTTCTAAATTACCATTGCGGCGGTATTTGTTGTAAATTTCCTGTGTAGTACCATCTGCAGAAACTATTAAGCTATCCAGCCCTGATTTCACGATATTTTCTGCATCCAAATTGGTGTTGGCATTGGTGGAAACCAAGGTGAAAAGCTTAGCATCGGAAGCATATTTTACCATTTGCAAAAAATCATTGTTTAAAAAAGGTTCTCCTTGATTCCAGAGGATTATCATTAGTGAATGAGATTTTATCTCATCAATTATTTTTTTGAAAAGTGAAAAATCCATGTAGCCTTTTTCGCGTTTTAAACTGCCGTTGCCACTAGGGCACATTGGGCAGCGTAAATTACAAATATTTGTGGGTTCTATCATTACAATAGGTGGATAACCCCATATAATTGGCTTTTTCAAAAAGTTGGATAAAAAATATACAGTATAGGCTTTGAAAGCATTAAGCAATCTTTTAAAGGTCAGGCTTTTTTTTAAAAAGCGAATATTTTCTTTTAGCATGCAATCCCTTCTCTTTATTATTCCGAGTTTATAAAATAAATATCAAAATGAATCTCTACTTGAGTTTGTCTAAAAGTTTTTGGGCAACTTCCGCATCTTCTTCACCTACTTTTATCCTAGTAGGTCCAGAAAGAGGATTAAATCCGTAACCGAAGCGTCCGATTCCAATAAGATCTTGGATATGCTCATTAGCAATATAATAGGGAATATTTGCTTCATCCAGAATTGATTTCGCTATTGCTATTGTGCCAGGATCTCCGGTTTGTAAAACTGTTACCAACCTTGTCTTTTTATTTTCATCGAAAAGGGGAATATCGCAATCGGGGCAACGCTTAACACTATCTTTATAAATTTTTCCACATTTAAGACATATCATTTTTTCCTCCATATAATAAATAAACCATGCCACTTTTAAGTCAAGCTCTAAAAATGCAAATTAAAACTTGACTTTTAACTGTTTGTTAATTAAATTTACAGGTGATGATGAAGAGGGAAAAAATAGATAGATTAACAATTTTTTTAACAAATTCCTAGGAGGTAGTATGAAAAAACAGATGTCATTCAGTAACTTGGAGCGTAAATATGCCCATAAAGTTAGGAATAAGATTAATCATTCGGAAAATATTTCCGATCTACGTCGATTGTTTAGGCAGACGGTTTCTAACTTTCTCTTGGAAGTTTTTGAAGATGAAGACATCACAATAAGGGAAGAAGATATTCAATATGATCCCGAAAAACCTAATTATTTTCATATAAATGATAACTTAAAAAACAACCCAATTTTTAAAGGTGTTTGGGAAAATTCAGACCTCTCGGATCTAATCTATCGCTTTGCCAAAGCGGTCTACAATCATCATGTGAACTTGAATAAACACAACGAAAGAACAGATCCTTCTTACGCCGGTTTTTTAATGCAAAAGGAAATTGAAAATCTTGAAAGAATATACAGCCCACAATCTCCATTTATCGCAGTAGTTGCCGGTTCTAAATTCGATACTAAAATTGATTCGC
>JAXHUB010000069.1:0-10142 GCA_034189845.1 Candidatus Cloacimonadota bacterium
ACGCAAAATAAAAAAAATCATCCTCCCTCTTCTTACTATAATCAAAATATTAATATGCCTAATAACCACCCACCACCCCTTAATTAGAGGAGGATTGGTAAAAAATAATCTATCTTAAATAAGGTTCAAGCATTTCAGGGATTTTAACGCGGCCGTCTTTCAATTGATATGTTTCCAAAATTGCTATTAGGGTTCTAGGAGTGGCAAGCCCCGAGCCATTCAGCGTATGAAGATATTTAATTTTCTCATCTTGATCGCGAAATCTTAGAGACGCTCTTCTAGCCTGAAAATCGACAAAATTACTAATCGAGGAGACTTCCAAATATTTTTGTGAGCCAGGAGCCCATACTTCAATATCATAAGTTTTCGCAGAGGCAAAACTAAGATCTCCTGTAGCCAATTCAACTACCCGGTAGTGCAAACCCAATGCTTTCACTATATCTTCAGCATCTTGCAACATCTCTTCCAATGCCTGATCTGATTGATCAGGATGAACTAAGCGAACTATTTCCACTTTATTAAACTGGTGTAATCTTTGTAATCCTTTTGTATCTTTTCCATAAGAGCCAGCTTCTCTTCTAAAACAGGGGCTGTAAGAAACAAATTTTTCAGGAATATCTTTATAGGAAATAATTTCGCCACGATAGAAATTGGTAACAGGCACTTCCGCGGTAGGAATTAGAAAAAGGTCATCCTGTTCTATATGGTACATATCATTTTCCAATTTAGGAAGCTGTCCCGTTCCTATCATAGTGGTTCTATCGACAATGAAAGGTAAGGAAATTTCTTTATAATTGTGATTTTTTATGTGATAATCTAACATAAAATTTATCAGTGCTCTTTCCAGCCTAGCGCCAGTTGCAATATATGCTGCAAAACCACTACCAGAAAGTTTACTAGCTCTTTTAAAATCGAGATATTTCAAACTTTCTGCTAAATACATATGGTCGCGTAATTCAAATTCAGATTGCTTTTTTCCCCCCCATTGACGAATTAACCTATTACTTTTTTCATCTTTACCTATTGGCACATCAGCATGAGGAATATTTGGAACTTTTAATAGTTCTTGCTTGAGTTTCTCTTCAAGCATGGAAACATCGGTAGAAAGTTTTTTTACTTGTTCCGATATTTCTTTCATTCTTTGTAAAATTCCGCTTATATCTTTTTTTTCTTTTTTCAAAACTGGAATTTGTTTGGAAACTTTATTTTGTTCTGCACGTAACTTATCGAATTCAAATTGGGTTTTGCGTTTTTTCTCATCTAACTCTAAAATATAGTCTATATTAACTTTTTCATTTTTATTTTGTGCTGCTTCCTTTACAGTATCAGGGTTTTTTCTGATATATTTAATATCCAACATTTGCTAACCTCATTTTCAAAAAAAAGAACTTGCCAAAAAAAATCAGCAAGTTCTTTTGGATAAAATTATATTTATATTTTTTCCGCAATATCGATCATTTTTTTTAATTTACCGCTATCTAAGGCAGCGCTTCCGATAAGACCACCATCAATATCTTTTTGTTGCAATAGCTCTTTAATATTCTCTGGTTTCACACTACCTCCATACAAAATCGGCAGTGATTCAGCTATATTTTCGTTAAAATTATCTTTTACCCATTTCCTTATAAGTATGTGGATCTCTTGCGCTTGCTCTGGAGAAGCTGTTTTCCCTGTACCAATAGCCCAAATAGGTTCATAAGCTAAAATTAAGTTGTTATTTATGTCAATATCTTTTAGTACACCTTGCAGTTGGTGTGTTATTATCTTCTTTTCTTTTCCTTCTTCGCGTTGTTTTAAGCTTTCTCCTATGCACACTATGGGTACAATGTTGTATTGTTGAAGTATCTTTAATTTTTGGTTGATAACTTTATCTTTTTCAGCATAATATTTACGCCTTTCAGAGTGTCCGATAATGCAATAATCAACATCCAGAGAATGCAACATTGCAGCTGAAATTTCGCCAGTATATGCCCCCTTTTCATGTTCATTTACATTCTGAGCTCCAACTGATAAGCTACTTTCCACGGCTAAATCGGTAGCCATCTCCAAGTAGGGATATGAGGGGCAAATAATTAATTGAGTTTTTTCCAAATCTTTTTGATGAAGATATTCAAAAATATCTACCAAAAAATCTTCCGCTTCTTGAAATGTTTTATTCATCTTCCAATTAGCTGCAATTACGATATCGCGCATAATTTCTTCCTTTTTTTATTCGGATTCAATACTTTCGATGTAACCCTCGGCAATATCTTTATATCTTGGGTTATTTTTGATTTTTTCGAAATCTGCTTTTGCCTGTCGTAAATTACCAGAATTATAATTCATCATAGCTTTGTAATAAAGGGCGTCGTTATCGGCAGCAGATTTACTTAATATAAGATCCACCTTTTCTTTTGCTTTATCGAACTGCTCTCTATCATAATATTCAGACAATAAAAGCAAAGCAATGTTTCTATCATAGCGCAATGCAAGTGATTTTTCATAATAATTAAAGGATTGTTCTTTTCTTTCGATTTTATCGTATAGCGCTCCCATATTTTTATAAGTTTTGGCGAGTACACTTTCGCTAGGCTCTGTTTCCAAGAAATCTTCATAAGCTTGTATGGCCTTCTCACTTTCTCCGAGTTTCACGTAAATTGTTGCAATATTTCTAATTACTTGTGAATCTTTTTTTAATTCGTAAGCGCTTTCATACCAAATGAGTGCATTTTCTAAATCATTAGCATCCACATAATAATTTCCAATTTTTTCTTCTACTTCGAAAGAACGATTTCGTTTATTATAATCTTTAAGAACTTCAATAGCTCTCGGTATATCGTTCAAATACTTCTTATAGATATGAGCCAGCACTTCCACAAGTCTATAGTTATTGGGCTCCAGCTTAATTCTTTCTTCCATTACCCTAGCAGCATTTTCAAAATCTTTTCCGTTTGCATAAGAAGCATAAGCATTGCGATACCACAAACCAACTTTTCTTTCATCCATAGGAATATCGGTTTCTTCTACTGCCTGTTTGAATTTTTCTACAGCTTCTTCATATGTCTTTCCTGCTTCTACAAATTGCTGAGCTTCATATAAAGAATCAGCTTTTGCTGCTGTTTCATTAGCTATTCTTTCTAAAGATTTTTGAGCACTAAGGCCACCAAATAGAACCAATCCTATTATCATCAAGAGCATTTTTTTATACATAACATAACCTCCATTTTACTTTATAAGTCATTAAAACTATTTTTCTTTATTTGTCAATAATTCTATAACTTCCTATGTGTCAACTTCTAATATCGTTTATTTTCTAGGGTGGTATTTTTTATGTTGTTCTCGGATATATTTTTTGTCAATATTGGTATAAATTTGGGTGGTATTTATACTAGAATGCCCTAAAAGCAGTTGCACCATTCTAAGATTTGCTCCCGCTTGCAATAGATGTGTAGCAAAACAATGTCGGAATGTGTGAGGAGAAATATCTTGTTTAATTCCATATTTTTTAGTTTCTTTCTCTATTATTTTCCATATACCCATTCTACTAAGTTTTCCCCCCAATCTGTTTAGGAATAGAACATCGGTATTTTTTTCCTTTTTCAAATCTTGTCTAGCCATATTCATGTAATCTTTAATATCCTGCAAGGTAACTTGAGCTATAGGAATCATTCTCATTTTTTTCCCTTTCCCTATTACACGAATGATCTGTTGGCTCCACAAAATATCATGAATCGTAAGTTCTATCGCCTCAGAAACCCTTAGGCCGCAGGCATACATTGAACCCAAAAGTGCCTTGTTTCTTTTTCCTAATTTAGTTGAGATATCAATACTGTTAAGAAACTTTTTCATTTCTTTTGCTGAGATTATTTCAGGAATTTTTTGATCATATTTGATAGATGGTATTTTAGCAAAATCAATCCTAATTGGTAATGCCTCATTACGCAGGAAGTTATAGAAAATTTTTAGAGAACTTCTTTTACGTGCCAAACTTTTGTAATCTAACTGCAATCCTTGCAACTCAACCAAAAAATTGATGATATCTCTTTCTTGAGCTAGTTCTGCTTCTTTTCCAAAATTTTCTAAAAATTGCTCAACATCACTTAGATAACTCTCTAAAGTATTTTTGCTTAATCCTTTTTCTACTTTAAGGTGAAAACAGAAATTATTCAAAAGCGCCGTGTTATGATTATTCTGATTTGCTATCATCTTCGTCATCTTCAATTATAGTAAAATCAGCATCTATAACATTTTTATCTTTTTCTTTTCTGATCTTGCGTAGCCTCACATAGATGTAAATAAACACCGGTATACTTACATACCAAAACCTTATAGCATAAAACATTATATAACCAAAAAAACGGATGACAAGGAAGACTATTAAAGCATATAAAATGTATTTTCCAATATTATTCATTTTAATAATTCCCTAAACTGAGGAGCAAAAACTGAATTGGGATGATTTTTTAAATATTCTTGTGCCATAATTTGTTTAATATGCGGATCTGCTTCTATGCTTGCTTGGAAATATGCTGCAACATCGTTTAGAACTTCGTTATCGAACTCTTTTTCGAAATACATTTGATTAATTTCCTCTTGAGAATTTGCCCACAAACCTTGTAATATCGAGATATATTCATTAGTTGTGGATTTTTTTATGCTATCTAATAGAGTTACTGCTTTCTCTTCTGCATAGATATTTTTTAGACGAAAAGCTTTTAAAAGAGATTCTTTTTGCGACTCATCCATTTGGTCAGCAATTTCTTTTAAAAGGAAGATATCATTTACATCCTTATTTTCGGGTGTACTAATCATAACTTCTGTTAGCAAGCTATCTGCCGTTGGTTTGGTTTGGTAAAATGCCAGCAGGAAATCATAATAGCGACTCATTTTATCAATTTCTGTACCAATTTCTGAGGCAGTTTTAATTCGTGCTAATTCTTCTTCAGCTTCCTTGAAATCACCTCTTAAAATCAAATAATCTACCTTTTCCAGTTCAATCATTTGCTTCTCTTTTCCGTTCAATGCAAAGCTACCAGCTTCTTCCAAATACTTCAACACTATTTTTTTATCTCTACCCATTTTAATAGAAAGTTCAGCTAATTTCTGACGGCTACGGCTATTTGCTCTTGATTTATAGTAATTGCTTCGTTTTTGTAATGTTTTATTATCATAAATTTTCAACAAAATTTCTTCAGATTTTTCCAAATTGCCCAACCGTTCGTAAACATCTGCCAAAGTTAACATCGCTTCTGCTTTTTTTGTAACCGATTTTTCTTGTGAAATGTAAATCTCAAAAGCTTTTTTTGACAAACTGTAATTTCCTTCACGAAATTGTGCTTCAGCAAACAATCGAAGTAAATTGACATCTAGTTTGGAATATATTTGCAAAGCTTTTTCATTCTCTCCTACATAAGCTAAGCTTTTGGCGTACAATTCAGCGATGTTCTCGTTATTTGTCTGCTCAAATTCCTTTCTTAAAACTTTCACTATAGTTGGATCTTGGTCTAACATGCTCTTTATGCGGTTGAATATATAATAGCGATAGGATCTATTTTTTTCCAAATACTTCACATATTCGGAAATAGCGTTATCATATTGTCCCAAATACTGGTAGTTATTGGCTAAATCGCGAGCATTCATCTGTTTATCGTTTGAGATTTCTCGCATTTTTTCAAAAATATTAATAGCATATTCATATTGTTTATTTTTTTGGAATAATAGAGCCATCTCTCTATATCTATTCATGTTCTGTGAAATAGAATCGAGATATTCCATCACTTCGTCATAGGCTTCTTCAGCTTTGCCTTGTTTAATAACTAAAGTAGCATGTAATCTAATTAAAATATTTTTGGGGAAAATATCTTCGTATTCCTGTATTAACTCAGCCGCTTCTTCAATTTTAGAAGTTTGGAAATAACTTTCTATCAATTTAGCAGCAGCAGTGTGGTCATTGGGATTTTCATCTAACAAGTTTCTATAAATTGAATTTGCTCTTTCAAAGTTTCTTCGTGCGACTAATTGATTTGCCTGGTTTAAAAGAGTAGTGCGCCTATCTGGCTGATTTGTTGCAAGAAAACTTGTCAGAATTAAAAAAAGACTTATGGAAAAAGTCATTTTACTGAAATTTTTCTTCATTATTATGCCTCATTCAATTTTTTTAGGTATTCTCTAATAATTTTTTGATACAACTCGGGATAGTTTTTATAATTTTCTTCTAACAATGCCTTTTGTTTCAGCTTATCAAATTGCTGCTGCAAATCTTCGGGGAATTCCCAATTTTCTACTTCGCTTTGTTTACCCTGTCGTTGTTTGCTATATTCGCGTTTATGAATAGATTTTTGGGCATCTAACAAACGAGAAAGAATTCTTTCCTGTTTTTCGATTAAAGAACTGTCTATACGATTATACCGCAATTTGCGAGACACCTCTTCCAAATCTTCAATAATTCTATCTAAAGCATTTGTCTGTTTTTGTGCTTCTTCATTAGTTTGAAGTATACGCTTCAAGTTCTCTGCCAAGCGTTTTTCATCTCTGGCCAAGCGTTGCATTTCGTCTCTGGCTTCTCTAGTTAAACTGCCCTCCCGGCTCATCTGCTCCAGAAGTTGCTGGGTTAAGCTATTCATCACCATTTGCTGTTCACCCATTTCTTTCATCGCCTGCATTAGTTGTTGCATACCTCCAGAACCTCCTCCGCTAGAACTCATATTATCCCGAGCCATCATCAAATCATACACCATAATATTGATACCTTTCTGAATATCTTCTAAAAAGGTTGGTATTTTACTTTTATTTGCATCGTTAATATAGGAAAACATTTCATGGTAACTCGTCATAGTAAAATTAGTATCATGAATGAATTTAGGTCCTAAAACCAGCAGTATCATTGGGGTTTGATACAGTTCCTGTAGAATGCGGTTAATGCTTTCATAATTAGCAATTTGCGAACTTAAAATCTGGTAAGGATCATCTGTATATTTTTCCGCCGAGCTTTCATGCAATAGTGAAATAAAAATAAGATTTGTAATAGCATCTTGAATAGCCTCTGTATTAGCACTCATCATGCCAGCAGACATAGAATTTTTCATTTCACCAATTTTCTGTGAATAATTTTCCATCTGTTGTTGCACTTGCTGCATCTGTTCTGAAGGATTTCCATTATTCTCAAGTTCTTGAATAATCTGTTCCAACTGTTGTGAAAGACTGTCTTCTTGGATTTGTTGTTGTAATTCTTCCAACATTTTTTTTATTTCTTCATCATTGGAAGCTAATAGAGAATCAGTATTCTCTAGCTGTTCTTCCAAATTTTGCAATTTTTCTTTAATATCGCGCTGTAGTTCAGCTTGTTTTTGGGAAGAAAGCTGCTTATTCTTATTTTTTTCATTCAGGTCTTTTTGCATTTCAGCCATCTCTTCAGATATTTCCAAAGCTTTCTGCATGGCTTGTTCTTTCTTGATATTTTCCAATAATTTTAGTGTCTGTTCCAATTTTTCATTAAACTCTTCCATGGAAAACTTAAAATCTTCCATTGCTTTTTTTATGGATTCAGGATTCATATCTTGCATTGTTTTTTGCATTTTTCCCATGGCTTCCTTCAATTCTTCATTAGCAATTTCTTCCATTATCTCCTGAATTCGTTTCATTTTATCTATAGTTTCTTGCGAAAGTGCCTGATTTTGTTCAAATTTTTCTGTTAGGTTTTTATAATCTTGTGCAACTTTTTGAATATCTTGGTTCAATTTTTCTTGGTCCATCAATATCTCTTCCAATTCCTTCTTATCTTGCCAATTGTATTCTTCTTTCTTCATCAATTCCAATCGTTTATTTTCCATTTTCCGGTTCAATTTATCGCTTTCTTGCAAAATTTCGCTCATCTTTTCCTGTTTTTCCAATTCTTCCGTTTCGATCTCTTTATAAATCTGTTCTATGGAAGGGAATGTTGCTATATAAGAATTGGAAATTGCTTGTTGGGAATTTGGTTTATTATCCCAAACAGATACCCAATAAGTAATTCGGTCACCGGGAACAAGATATTCATTATTAAGATCGAAAAGATAATCGACTGCCAAATCTTTACTATCTATTCTATGCTGAATCATTAAAGTATCTTCGGGCGAAGAATTAACTTGGTAAATCAATTCCAAATTCTGCAAACCAAAATCATCTGAAACTAATATCTTTAGTGGTAATAACATATTTTGATTCAAAATTGTATCTTGAGCTGGTTGAGTAATTTCAATTTCTGGAATCAGATCTTTTTCTTTTTTTATTTCACGCTCTATAGCATTGTTTTTGTTACCCAATATGTCTATCAGATTAATATGATAACTGCCAGATTTTTCTAAATTAAATTCTGCTCTAAACCGTTTTTTCCCAAGCCTTTGCATTTCCGATAATTCACCATAGGAAAAAATCATTTCTGCCGATTGCAAAGGGTTATTGGAAGTAATTTCCAAGCTTACTTTAGTATTTTCCAGTGCTGAAATATGTCCGTTACTATTCTCTTCAAATCTATCTGGTTGGTTTGTATATTTGGGATATTCATATTTAATTTTACTTTCTTTCACAACAGGCAGCTCAAATACTTCAATTCTAAAAGTATCGGAAACAGCATAGGGAGTTCGCACAAAATAATCGAACGTCCTATCGATATTCCTAATCCTATATGAAAAATCAGTTAACCGTTGTTTTCGCCACTGCTCATGATATCGATAGAAAAGTTCGTGCTCCACTTCCATTTCTGGTCGAATAACTTGTATTATAACTTCAGAATTCCTGGTAATCTGCACGTTCCCTGGTTCTACTTCAACGAATTTCTTATGTTCCTTTTCAGGAATACTTCGCATATGAAAAAAATCCCAAGCTCTAATAAAACCTTTTGGAAATATAGAAAAACTTATAAGCGTAACCAGAATTATAATTACACTAGGAAATAACAATTGTTTTAGAGATTTACTATTTGTTTTTATTTTCTGCTTTTCTGCTCTTGCATTGGCTTTTTCTACCAATTTTTCCCTTATTCCCACATCTATTTGCTCTTGTTTACACAGCTCCAAAGCATTTTGGAATGTATCGAATTCATCTTGGTTATATTTATCCAAATATTCAGCTGCTTTTTTTTTGGAAATAATGCTTCTCATCGTTTTTACTGCCAAATACAATATAACAAGTGACAAGAAAAACTTAAGGCTTATTGAAAGAAGAAACATAGCAGTTAGCTTATTACTGAAAGCCAAAAAAATAAAGGCAAACACATTCCAAATCAAGAAGTAAATTGAAATTGCCATCAGCAAATAATAGGTACAATTTACTATATTTTGCTTAATTTGCTGTTGCTTAATTAACTTTTCAAATATGTTCATTTTTTATATTTAGGTTCCCACTCCAATTCTGGTTTTTCAAAATTTAAATTCCACAAATATTTTTCCAATTTTTCTCGCAAAGTTTCATCGATACTTTTTCGGCAGGGGAATATCTTTGAATTCAAAATATGGTTTAGGAAATTAATAGTAGCTTTTACAGTATTATCCAAGCCTCTTTTACTAATATTTTTAATTGAATCTTGTGGTGTGTGGATGTAAAATGAGCCTATTCCACCTTGTCTTAAAATATTCACAGAAGGAATTTCATATTTTGAAAAAGGAATGCTATCACTGCTGTAAATATCTACATCGGTATAAAAGGCAAGCCCTATTTCTTTAGAAAGACCATCAAAGTAACCTGACAGTTCCTTTGTTCCAATTATTTTTGCAACATCAAATCCCACCGTATCACCGGAAACATCTACATTCACCATTATCTGGCATCTCTTTTTGAGCTCTTTTTTATGTTTTTCTACAAATGCTTGACTACCTAAAAGTCCAAGCTCTTCTCCCGAAAATAGAACTAGCCGCAAATAGCGCTGCGGAATGTGTTTGGAAAAATATTCAGCCACTTTTAATACCGTAGCTGTTCCACCACCATTATCGGAAGCTCCGGGTGAGTGGGCAACTGTATCGTAGTGTGCTCCAACAATTACCAGATTATCATCTACACCTTTTCCTTTTATATCACAAATAATATTTTTTGCCCTAGCTTTTTTTACTTTTTGCTTAATTGTAATTCTCGCCTTGTTAGTAGCCATTTTAATTAATTTCTCGCGATCACTCTGTTTAACCGTAACAGAA
>JAXHUB010000007.1:0-7732 GCA_034189845.1 Candidatus Cloacimonadota bacterium
CTTTAGGAATAAGCCAGCTGTCTGTATTTAATTCGATTTTACTGGTAAATTCGATATCAGCATTTAGCCTGTCACCCACATAAACTTCTGCCTCTTCTGAGCCAGCACCACCTATCAATGGAATTACTTCATAGTTAATATCAGTAGGAATGATAGAAAGTATTTCGTTTAGATTGTAGTCAGAAAAATCTTTTATGATAGTGTAATGGGATACCGAGGGTATTTCGATTATAGGTGAAGTATTAGTATCAAGGTCAATTAAATCCACACTTTCCCCATTTTCGTTGATAGCTGTAAGATTTAATATTAACTGTGCAGGTATCTTGGAATTTCCATAGGAAAGATCCAATTTCATTTGGCTTTCTCCAACAATCTCGAACAATCCTTGGGTTTCCACATCCAAATCAATATCGAAATCACCATTAATAGGTTCAATATCCTGTTGTTCTGCTATTATAGCTTTTATATAGGCAAAATCTAAAGGCCCCAATACTGCATCTATCATCAATTTATCATTAGAATCTATTATCCTTACCTCTTCTTCAGTATCTTCGGTAAAAGTAAAGAAATCAATTATAACTTTTTCCACAGGTTCAGAATCATCTCCTATTGAAAAACCTGATAAATTAATATTTTTTTGATAATCGGTAGAACCTCCTTCACTACGAGGGATTACAAAATTGGTTTCATAGGGCTGTCCATCGGTATCGAACAACTTGTTGATATAAATATTTGCGTGTATATTTAAATCAATTTGATTTTGTATATCCAATCTTAATATATAATTTCCCTCAGCTACATCTGCCCGATATATTTCATATTCTTCACTAATTTTTACTTCCACAGTGTCGTCAATTGCCTGAGCAGGAATAGGTGCGATAGCGTATTCAACAATAAAATCATGAAAATCCATATCAATATTCAAGCCTGCATAATAATCCAAAATTTCATGCCCTCCTGCTGTGCCATCACTCCAACCACTTATAACAACCCTAAGCGAATCTGGTATTAACATTCCAGAGATATCATAGTTGTTATATTCCACAATTCCGCCATTGGGTGCAATTCCTTCAGGAAAATCCAATTCTATAAGATCTTCCACAGAACCATCTTGATAGACACCTCTTAGTTTTGCAGTAAAAGGTAGTTCACCATCTGCTGAACCAAGCCAAAAGATCATATTATTGGTAAATTTCATATCTAAATAGCCACTAGAAAAGCGAACCTCTTGAAACTCATCAAATTTATCGAATTTTTCTATCATCTCATCTACTGCAAATTGAGGAGCAATAACAGGCTGACCATGCATAGACTCATTTAAACCCGGTACAGCAAGCCCATAATCTTCTACCATCTCTTGAATTGTTATCTCGGTGTTTTTTGGTTGAGGAGCGTTAATCTCAATTTCACCAATTTCAACCTCTTTGTATTCATTAACTTCCTCGGTTGAATCTAACTCTATTTCAACTGATTCAGAATCTGTTTTGAAGAATGCCAGTGTATCGCCAATAGCAACTAAAGCACTATCTTCCTCAGCTAATTCGGTAACATCGTAGTTGTCATTCAATATGCTCATCCTAAAAGTACTTTCCCAACTGGGAAGACCAAATTCTTCAGGAAAAGAGCAACCTGAAAAAATAAACAACAATAATAAGAAAAACAAAACCGTTCTTCGTAACATATTATCTCCTTATTTTAAAAGTTCCTTCATTTTTACCCACCTAAAACTATTTTCCAAATAACTGCTTTCCAAATTTATTTTTTTTATATTTTGTTTTAGCCATTTATAGCGCTGAGCAAGTTGTTCTTGAGTATAATGCTGGTTGGTAGATTCACTGTTGTTCCTCTGTAATCTCAGCAGAAGTTTCAACATTTTAGAGCTATTATATCCAGCGCGGGCAGCATAAATAGCACCTATAAAATCAGCTTCTTCCTCATACTCCGCCAACCTGCCATTATAAACAGTCTGATAGATATTAAAAGCAAGCTCTTCCATCTCCTCTTCCATCTTTTGCATATGCTGTGGTTGCTCTATTTCTAGCTCTTCGAATTCGGATTCCATCTCTGCAAACATTGCATCAGACTTCAAATGTTCTTTCCGCTCTTCCAATTCTTGCAGACCATGCCTACGATTGATATGTGCCAATTCATGGGCGAGTACACAAGCTAATTCAGCTTCAGATTCTACCATTCCCAGCATTCCCTTAGTTACAAAAATTATTCCACCTGGACATGCATATGCATTTACCAAATCTGAATCTAAAATAAAGACCTTCACATCATTGTCGTAATTCTCAGACACCAGCACCAATAGATTAGCTACTCTATTTATGTAATCTTGTAGCATTCTATTTTTATAAAGACCTAAACTACTTATTTGAGATGCAATTCCTATTCCAAAACCAATTTCTGAAAAGGTGAAATATTGAGAACCTTGGTAAGCAGGAATTTTATTTTTTTCTATACATAAACTGTTATTAAAATCTTGATAAGTTCTTTTTTTAAAGTTTAAAAATTCGTATGCATCCAAGTTGTATTTCAAGTAAATATCTACAAAATCTGGATTCCCTTCCAATTTTTGTGTAAATCTTTCGCCAAATCCTTTCACTCCCGCAGTCATTCCATGCCTCGAAACCTTCGTAGATACATCTTGGCCAGCAATTTCGGCAAAAATATCTTTTTGTGAAGCACGCTCTTGAGTGACTTTTTGGGAAATATAGCCTTGGGTACCATCGCTAACTGTTATATACCATCCATCTTCTTTCCCTATGCTTAGAAAATTATCGCCATATTCTAATACTTTTAATACTGGGAAGTAAGAACCAGGGCCTATTCTCATTATCCCTCGGTTTCTTTGTACAGTTAATACCTGGTCGGCAGATAATATTGAAAATAATAATAGAAATAGAAATATAGTTTTCTTCATTTAACCTCCAATGTTAAGATACCATCCCATTTTTCGGGAGGATTTTTTAACAGTTCTTGGCAACGGTCAAGCATAACTTTTGCTGGTTTATCATTATAAGGTGGTTGAGCCAATTTCCCAAATATATTCTGAGCATCCTGCCACTGACCGTTGCGATATAATTGTAATGCTCGATGATAATCTTGGACCCATTGTGGTATAGTTTCGTCTTGTTTTTCATTCAAAAGTTCATAAATGCGAGTTGCTTCTTTTTTACCTTTCACCCGCAAAAAATCCAATTCTCGACACAGCATACTATTTTTAACTAATTGGTAGGTAGATCCACTAATAATGATATTTGTTAAAAATATTTTGTTCACACCTTCTAACCTGGCTGCTAAATTGGCTGCATCACCTATTACAGTATAGTCCATACGTTTCTGAGAACCGATATTTCCAGCAATTATATCTCCTGAATTGATGCCTAATCTGGTTTTTAAATGCAGTTTATCTGCCATAGAAAGTTCTGATTTGGTTTTTGTCAATTCTTGGCAATATTGACGATGCTGCAAAGCTGCTTTACAAGCCAAATAAGCGTGTTGTTTTTTATAAACAGGCACCCCAAAAAGAGCCATAATCCCATCTCCGGTGTATTTATCTAAAAGTCCACCATTTTCCAAAACATAATTGGTTATTTTCTCGAAATATTGGTTTAGATTATTTACTACTTCCTGAGGTTTTTTGCCTTCTGAATAAGTTGTAAAATTATAGATGTCGGAAAACATTATAGTGGCCTGCAGTTGTTTCCCGCCTAATACTACTTTTTCAGGTTCCTGTTCCAATTCACTAATTACATCGGGGCTAAGATAGCGACTAAATATTTTTTTGATCTCGGCCCGTGATTTACCTTCTACCAAATAACTAACTGTTAAATAAAAAATGTAGGTAATAAATATCGCAACAAATACTATGGTATAATTCAATAATACCCTGTTTTGCCACCAGATAAGAAGGTAAAGTCCACTTACAAGAAGCAAAAGCAATAAACTTAAGGGATTGGCAGTTTTTAGTTTATAATGTGATAGCAGATACATAATAATAAAACTAACTAGCAATGCTAAAATGAGAGAATAGTTTACAGACAATTTCCTTACAAAATCATTATTCAAATAGTTACTCAAGACTGTAGTCCAAATCTCCAATCCAGGTTGAAAAGAAGAAAGCGGGGTAGCTCGCAAGTCATTTAAGCCAGAAGCAGTAGCTCCCACAATTACGTATTTATCTTTAAAAATTTCGTCTGGTAAAGCTTGTTTAGCTTTGTTTTGGCTAGCCGCTGCTGATTGTATTACTGCTTGGAAAGGGTAATAGGAAAAACTATCTAATCCGTACCAATTTATAAAATAATTGCCCTTTTCATCAACTGGGATTTCAGGAGATAATTTTTCGATAGGATTTTTTTGCAAATATACTGATAACGCCATTTGTGGCAGTATTTTGCTTTCCACATTATACAACATAGGAATTTCACGTATAATTCCATCGGATGCAGGTGATACATTAATAATTCCAATATTGCTGCATGTCGCTAGCAGTGTATCGATCGGTGCTCTAATTCCCCTATATTGATGAGGATTCCAAACAAACTTTTTTATATTCAAAGATTCAAGTTTATTTGGTATACTGGTTGAATCGGGTAAGAGCTTGGCAGCTAGAATAACGCTAGAATTTTGTATGGCAGCGGCAAAAGCTCCATCGGTTTGAGCTGCAGTGGTCTCCTCACGTTCAGTATCTGCAGAATCGAATATTACATCAAAAAAAATACATTTTGCACCGCAATCTTCCAAATAATTAACAAAATAAGCATAATATGAGCGCGGCCAAGGCCAGGTAACATTGTTTTGTTCGAAAAAATCTAAACTGCCATCGTCAATAGCAACTACCACAATATTACTATCTGCTTCTGCTACAGAGGAAGTAAAACGAAACCTATAATCGATTAGTCTGTATTCAATTTCCTTCAAAAATGTAATGGAACCAAGAGAGTAGGACAACAGAGTTATTACAAAGGAAAATAACAGAATTATATACCACTTCTTATAAAGTTTACTCCAATTGAATTTTGTCATTTTTCCTCTCTTGAGCAATTAAGGAAAAAATGAATGTGATTCGTCAAGAAAATTATAGTAGATAAGGTGGATAAAACTGATATTAAAACTATGTATAGATTTGGTAAAGCAAAGAAAAAGCCGTCCGGAGACGGCTTTTATTATGGCTCCTGAAGAGGGATTTGAACCCCCGACCTAGTGGTTAACAGCCACCCGCTCTACCGCTGAGCTATTCAGGATTTTTGTTCTATTTAGGGAAACTTTTTAAAAATCGCCTTTTTTGTGTCAACAAAAAAGATATTATTTCTTATTAACCTGGAAAGTAGTGTCGTTTTTCTCGAAATATCCTATAATTTGATTAATAGCCGCTACCCCAGCATTTACGTTTGCTTCCAATGTCTGGGCTCCCATTTTTTTAGGAGTAAAAAAAACACGATTGCCGAATTTTTCCAACATCTCATCCTTTTTTATAGGAGCAATATCAGAAACATACTTCAAATCTTCTCTTTCACTCAGAAGTTTTATCAGACTATTTTCACAAACTACTTCTTTACGAGCAGTATTAACTATAGTAGCATTTTGGGGTAAATCCTTCATTAATTCGTAGTTTATGGATTCTCTGGTGGTTGGGATAGAAGGAAGATTAAGTGAGATATAATCACAATTTTTATACATCACTTTTACATCTTTAATCGGCTTAACTCCGTCTGCTTTTATTTTTTCGTTATCCACATAAGGATCAAATGCCCATACTTCCATATCAAAGCCCTTGGCAATTCTAGCAACATTTTTACCAACATTCCCATAGGCATGAATCCCTATTTTTTTACCTTTCAATTCGCGGCCTGGTTTACCGTTGAACTGTCCTCTGGCAATATAAACCATCATTCCAAAAGCAAGTTCTGCTACAGCATTGGAATTTTGTCCCGGAGTATTCATTACCACGATGCCTTTTTCACTGGCAGCTTCTAAATCGATATTGTCATAACCGGCACCTCCGCGTACAATAATTTTAAGATTTTTTGCCTTTTGAATAACATCAGCTGTTATCTTGTCACTACGTACTATAAGTGCTTCCGCAGTACTAACAGCCGCTATAAGTTCTTGGTTGCTTTCGTACTTTTCCAATAATTGTAGTTCGTAACTACTTTGTTCACACAGTTCTTTGATTTGCTTAATAGCTTCTGATGCAAATGGTTTTACAGTAGCCACTAATACTTTCTTTCCCATCTTTTACCTCCGTTTTTTTATAATATCTTATTTCATTATTTTATTTTTATATTTTAAAGGTCAAGTAATATTGGCAAATCTTTAAAAAGAACTTGACGAAAAATGCAAAATTGAAGTTCTTAGGTAAAAATTATTTTAGGGAGTTTCTAATGAAGAAATTCAATATCTACAAATTAATTAGTATTATTTCATTTTTAGTGCTTATTTTTATATTAGCACTTCCACAATTTTATAATATTGATAAAAAGAAAAATACTGAACAGTGCATTAAGAATATGAAGATCTTATATAAAGCAATTGAAAATTATATGGAAGAAAGACAAACAGATTTTAATGGTACTCAAAGGGATTTACGAAGAACTGGATATTTGAAAAAAACCTATGTCTGTCCATCTGCCAGACCTGATGATAAATATTTTTTAAAAGGCGTTCATGAAACTGGAGAAATTATTGTAAAATGCCCATTAGAAGAAGAATTACCAGATCACAAACTACCTGAATCTGTGATCGAATAAATCAATATCTTTTTTTATGCCTTCAGGTTCTAATTACCTGAAGGTTTTTTATTACGAGGGCATATGAATTATCAAGAATTCCTAGATTACATATACAAACGTCATTCAGGTAATGTAAGGCTTGGTTTAGAGCGGATGGAAGCAATCCTGAAGGAGATGGATGAGCCTAATAACAAAATAAGTGGCATTCATATAGCTGGTACAAATGGTAAAGGTTCTACAGCTGCCATGTGTGAAGCTATTTGTAAAGAACATGGTCTTAAAACCGGGTTAAATACATCTCCACACCTTGTAGATTATAGAGAACGAATTCGAATCAACTGCCAAAATGTCAAATTAAAAGAATTGATGCAAACCTACAAAAAATGGGAAGATGTTTTTGAAAAATATGAAGCTTCTTTTTTTGAAATAACTACTGCCATGGCTTTTTGGCTCTTTTATAAACACAATATAGAAGCGTCAATTTTCGAAGTTGGACTCGGCGGTCGCTTAGATGGCACCAAACCCTTCAATTCAGCTGTCACGGTCATCACTAGTATATCTTATGACCATACCAAAAGCTTGGGAAACAAAATTGAAAAGATCGCTTTTGAGAAAGCAGGTATTTTAAAACAAACCATTCCTGTAGTACTGGGGAAAATGCCAGACGAAGCCTATCGAGTAATCTCTGAAATAGCTTCCCAAAAAAATATTCCTATTTGGAATTTTCAAAATAATTTTAAAGTACAAAATGTATCTATAGATAGTAAAGGAACTCACCTGGATTATTCTGATGAAGAAACAACTTTAAAAGACCTTAAATTGAATTTGATTGGCAAACATCAGGCAAACAATGCAGCGCTGGCTATTACAGCTTCCAAACTTTTCTTAAAAAATATTGGTATTCTACCAAACTCTAACAAAATCCGCATTGCTTTACAAAAAACAGATTGGCTCGGCCGAATGCAAATTCTGCAACATAACCCTCTAGTTCTATT
>JAXHUB010000070.1:0-3961 GCA_034189845.1 Candidatus Cloacimonadota bacterium
TCCTCTTTGTAATAGGTTTCATTTATTTCCTCATTTGGTTTTAAATCTGAATATACTATATGCATCATCATTAAATCCTTCTTGAATTTTTCTTCAATATCTTTTCTTAATTTATTAATTGTCTCACATTCATTATCCGTTAAATAGAAGTTTAATGATTGAAAGAAACTCATGCCCTGATTAAATGCTTTGTAATTCAGTTCATCTGATTCAAAAATCGTTTTAAATTCATCGATAGCTTCAATAATTAATGAATGCTTTATTTGTGGTTTTAAATTTGGAATTAGATTAATCATTCCATCTTCTGAAATTATTACTAAAACCAGAGAGTGTTCTTGTCCAAATTGCTCATAATATCGTATAGCAGAGTTGTATCTAGCACCTCTTGAAGCATCTCCTTTGTCTGTTGCAAGTCCATCCAATATTACACCAATTGCATGACATGTAGAATCTCTATCCAAAAGAACAGCTCCATCAATTGAAGTGATTTGCTGAATTACTTTTTCAGTTAGTTTTAATGGTTTTAATGGAAAACATTGTTTACCTAATCTTTCAGCCTCATTTGCAGCATTATCTGAGATAACAAGCATTGTTCCATGTTTTTGTTTCGTAGCCTCCATAGAAATATCCCACAAATCATCAATTTGTTCCATGCTTATGTCTTCAAATAACCTTGGAAAGTCAGAATAGAACTTTTCTCTGTTAATCTTTTCTACTGGTAAGGACGGCTCTCTGTATTCAACAACCATTAAAGGATTGTTGTCATGTAAAATCTCCCATTTAAAGTGACTTGTAAACCCAATAACAAATAAGCATTCTTCTTTAGGATTGTATTTTCCTCTTAACTCTCCAAGACCATAAATCAAAGCAGAATCAGATATAATGGATGAGTTACTATCCGATAGCTCCAGGAATTTCCGAACTTTTCTATAATCACTTACATTGATAGGGTCTTTTAGCTGTAAGGTAATTTTTACATTTTTGTGGTCTTTAGGAGCCACAATCATATTTCCAATCCCAACAGCACCTTCATACTTCATTGATGCAATCTCATTACACGCATCATATAAGCCATGTAATCCAGTAAAATTACGCCCCGCAGAAGAAATTGTATACATAAATTGTTTTCCAGCACTTCTCAGTAATTCACTAGCATCTCTCTTGATTGAGCCAACTGAATCATTTGGGTCTTTTAGCGCATTTGAACATTCTTCTAAAAACGTATTGATTGTACTATCAATGAATGAACGATAGATTGTGTATCTATCATCCATCTTGTCTTTTGTTAAAGAATAGTACTGATTTAACGTTTCTTTATTAAGAGATAAGACAGTAAAGACTAAGAATCCGTCTATATAAGTTGGTGATGCAACGAAATATTCGTTTACTCCATAAATATTATCACTTTTTAATATTTTCTCAATGCCTTCTATATATGATTTAGTAGTAATTCTTTTATCATGGTTTTCCTGTGCAATTGGATGAGAATGTATAATCCGTCTTTCATTATCAACTTTCTCTAGTTGTGCTGCTAAATCTTTCAAATCATTGAAGCTATCAACACTAAATCCGCAATCTTCAGGCTCTAAACAAATTGGGTGTCTGTCATTTCTATTATCAGCTAATACTCCTATAAAGAATACTTTGGGATTTAACTTGTAATCAATCTTCTTGAATAAGCTCTCTGCTGATACTTGAAATGAAATCTGAATATGCTGTTGATATCCCCACATGAATAATTTTATTACATTTCCTTCCATAGTTGTTATGCTGCTTCTTTAAATGCCCTGTAACTACCGACTAAACGCAATATGGCATTTAGTACTCCGATATGGTTTCATATACGAACAAATTAACATTTTCTTTCCTCTTGTTTTTCTGTTTTTATCTCGCTGTTTTTAAATAACATTCGAACTGTTAGCAAAATTAAATTTTAGTCAAGCAGAAAAAAAGAACGGAGAAGGGAAAGGTGAAATGGGAAAGGAGAGAAGTGAAAAAGGAGTCTGTGGTTTGTTTAGAAAGTTATAGCCGGTAGTTTGGAGTAATTAAAAAATCGCAGGATCTCGGTATTTTTATATTTATTGATGTGCTTGATATCTTCATTCGTTACTGGCAGATACTGGCTCACATAAAAACCCTCTTGAATATTATCCAAGAGGGTTTTGCTATTAATTATTTTACTATAATGCACTTTTTGGAGCTACTAAAGCCATTTTGGTTGGTTATTTTGTAGAGATATATTCCCGAACTTACCTGGTTTGAATTATTATTTCTACCATTCCAGTTAACGCTATGAACCCCTTTTTCTAAGTAAGTTGCCGAGATCAGATTTTTGATCAACTGGCCTTTGGTGTTGTAGATTTCCAGATCTACTACAGAGTTATTTTGTAAATTAAACATTATTGAGGTTTGCGGGTTTCGTGAATTTTTCAGATTAAATGGATTGGGGAAGTTTTGCTTCAGGTTAACCCAGTTGTCGTTAATTATCGGGTTTTCGTCATCATTACTGGTATTTAAAGGAATAATCATTATGCTATTAGAATTATAATTTGGAATCGCCAATTCATTATCGATTCTGTTGATATGTATGTCGGCCGGTCCTGCCATGTTTTCTGTAAATTGTTCTACTTGTTCAAAATCTGAATTATATTTTATTACAGTATCTACATTCCAGGAAGATACATAATAGTTACCGGAAGCATCTTTATCAATCCCATCCAGCTGTGTATATCCGGTCATTATAACTTCAGTAATCTCGTTTGTAGATAAATCCAAAGAATATATGCTGCCAATGCCTTCCCAGTTCACTATAAGAATCCGATTGTTTTCTTCTTCATAAAGTAAGCCATTCGGAGAGGAAATAGTTGCAATCGTTTCTACTTCCTGGGTTTCTGTATCAAATTTATGGATTTTATTGGTATGAGTGTCTGATACATAAATATACCTTTGCTTGTCTGTGCAAATTCCATTTAATAAAGATTCACCTTCAATTGGTATAACGGTGTCCAATAGAGCAGTATCCAAGTTTATAATGGAAAGCCCGGAATTTGAAGCGATATATAGTTTGTTATTTAGAATAGTTAAACCTCTGGTCGAGAAAAGCTCTTCATTAAAGATGCTTTCATTTCCCGAAGCCTCTACTTTAATAATTTTTCCACTCGAATGATTCGAAACAAAATAACAATCATCATTGTCATAATACACTATACTTTCAGGATCATTGTAGAAATTCTGAGCAAATAGTTGAGAAATGGTTATTACTATTATAAAAAAGATCATTTTTTTCATATACAAGCCTCCATTAACTTATTATTATAATTTTTTCGCTATTTTTATACTACTTTAAAGGTTCATTATAGCTAGTTTGAACTAGCAAACTTAGTTATGATAAATTCCACATTTTCCCATTATTTATTTACTATACACACAAGTAGATAATGTAAATATTTGGTCAAACATAATCTTGCTGCCAGAGCAATATGCCCACAAATATAAAGAGATGTTAGCTGGAGTTGTATTTGAAAGGGATGACTTGGTTTTTCCAAACAACCGGGTTAGAATAATTTTCTTATTAACAGGAAAACCACTGCTGCCAGCCACAAATATAGGGCTATGAATTTGAAAGTGGTGAACCAGGAACATAAATTAGCCCAAAAGCTATGTTGCTGCGGGTAGGAATGAAGCAGCCCGATAAGAATAGAATTTTCCAAAACATCCAGCACTGCTCTCATTACCACCATTCCCAGCACTATAGTTCTAAAACTTCCTGGAATGGTTAATTTCAGAGTTATAGCTGCCATTACGACCAGAAAAAATAAAATAAAACAGTAGTCTAGCAGCAAAAAGTTACGGTAGGCTCTTCTGCCGGCATCTTGCAGGTTGGCAAAAGTCTGGTAAACTGTGTGGCTGTTGTAACGAAACTGCATATTCAGAAGTTCGAACTCCACATGCGATTGCCGAA
>JAXHUB010000071.1:0-8056 GCA_034189845.1 Candidatus Cloacimonadota bacterium
GGTTTGAATAGCATTGAAACGACATGCTCGCACACATTTACCACAATCAACACATCGAGAAGAATCCAGCTGAACCTTGCCATTTCTTACACGTAAAGCTTCTGTAGGGCAAACTCGCACACATTTCGTACAACCTGTGCAGTTTTCTTCAACTATCTTTATGGCGTGAAAATATTTCTTTTTTTGTTTCATCTCTTTTATTCAAAAAATACCATTATTTCCAAAAATGTCGATTTCCCATACTCGGAAATGATGTGTAAAACATCGGTATTTTTTTTTATATTGGGAAGTCCTAAGCCAGCACCGAACCCCATTTCTCGCACCAGTTCATTGGCAGTAGAAAATCCAGGTTCCATACACTGTTCAATATCTTTCAGTCCTGGTCCTTTATCTTGAAGTTTTATATGGATAAGCTCAGGAAAAATATCTGCAATGATTTTACCGCCTTTAGAGTGAGCGGCTATATTGATCTCCGCCTCATAAGCAGCTATTGCTACTCGCCGCAAGATCTCCGACTGCACCCCCAATCTTTTCAAAGAAAGCTTAATCTCCCCAGAAGCTGTTCCTGCATTCACAAAATCGTGTTCATCTATCTGAAAATCGGTACTGATCTCTGGTTTAGGTGATTTCTCTAAAAAAATTTTGGTTCTATCTTCATAAGAAGGCTTTATATACCAATATTCAGCCATTATATTTTACAGCTCCTAAGCCCTTTATTAAAGAGTATTCCACTTGTTTTGTATAAAGTATATTTGGTTGAAATAAGAGGTAAATCCCTTTCTTCTGCCATCTCCACGATTTCAGCTGGCGGTTTTTTACCACGCACAAATACTATACCAAATAGATCGATCATATCGGAAAGTCTTATTATCTGCGGATTGGTTAGGCCTGTTAGTAGCAAAGTTTTTTCTTTTGTGCAATGCAAAATATCGCTAATAAGATCAGAACCAAAGGCACAACTTACATCTACATCCAAAGTTACATTCTTGGTTAGAAGCTCGGCATCTAAAGCTTCTAGTATTTCGTTTAATTTCATAAGCTCCCTCAGTATTTATCTTTTTTTATTTAAAAATTTTAGAAGTTTTTTCAATTTCTTTTTTAAAATCGTTGTAGTCAAGCAAAAAAGCAAACCAGATAGAAGTTTAAACTACCTTTTAAGCAAAAAAGCACTTCGACCGCACTTTTATATCGATTTATTTATATCGATTACTGGAGATATTTTCCATAGAAATTTGTTACTTTTTTTTATCTTCTTGTTATATTACGAACTAGGAAAGGAGATTTATGAAAAAATTACCTTACTTTTATTTGTTAGAATTAGGCGAGTTAGTAGCAGCAAAAGAAGGCTGCCGGGTTTCTGTTATGGTGGGAAAACCAAAAATCAAAGAAAACATTTCAAAATTCAACGCTTTACCAGCTATACAAGAATATAAGTTAACTGCAGAAGAAGTTTTACTAATAGCTATATGCTGTCAGGCTTATGATAAATTATATCTTCTTTCAGACAACTACACTGTAATTATTCCACTAGAAATAGCTAATCAGATAATATCTAAACCCCAAACAAAATTTATTATAGTAACTTATAGAGTATATTTACAAGTATATCAATAATCTATTATTAAACTTCTTGAAATCGGTTTTGATGAGTCATTTAATATTTTTGAAGGTAAATAAATGGCACGCCCGAGAGGAGTCGAACCCCTAACCTTCTGATCCGTAGTCAGACGCTCTATCCAATTGAGCTACGGGCGCACGTTTGAAAGTTAAAAACATTTATAACTGCTATTATGTCAAGTAGAAACTTTCGGCATTTTATTTCCAATTAAATTTGTAATAAAATTCCTAATAGTTTTTGGTCAAACTAAACTTGACATAACTTTATCGTTCCATTTTTTCACCCGAGAGGTGTAGCAATGAAAAAAAAGATATTAATAATAACAACAGGCGGTACTATCGCCATGAAATATAACAGTCCCGTAGGTATGGTGCCTGATGAAGAGTTTGTAGATCATCTGCGGTCATATCCGCAATTGGAAAATTTAGCTTCTATTGATGTGGAAGAGTTTTCCAACATTCCCAGCCCCTATATGAATAGTGAACTAATGATGCGTTTGGTAAAATTTGTAGAAGATAAAATAGATAATTATGATGGAGTTGTAATAACGCATGGTACCGATACTTTAGAAGAAAGTGCTTATTTTTTGGATTTAGTATTGGATACCCAAAAGCCGGTAGTTTTCACTGCTGCTATGCGTAGCGGTTCAGAGCTAGGATTGGATGGCCCTCGTAATATTGTGGGAGCTGTACGTGTTGCTAGCTCTCCTCAGGCCTCTGGAAAAGGTGTATTAGTAGTAATGAACGACGAGATAGATGCTGCCCGTGATGTGGTTAAAACAGATTCCGGTAAAACCGATTCTTTCATAACCCCATCTTATGGACTGTTAGGTATAATTGATCCGGATAAGGTGATCTTCTACAGAGAATCTATGGTGAAGGAAAAGATAAAAACCGATGAAATAGAATCTAATATCGATCTCATTCGTTGTGTGAGTGGAATTGATGGCCGTTTCATAGAAAGTTCACTTAAAAATCATGCCAAAGCTATTGTAATCGAAGCTTTTGGTCGTGGAAACATTCCTCCCACCATGGTGAAACCGATAGAAAAAGCTCTCGCTCAAAAAGTCCTTATCATATTTGTTTCACGCACTTACACAGGTAGAGTTTTACCAGAATATGGCTACTATGGTGGAGGAAAAATGTTGCAAAAGATGGGTGTAATTTTGGGAGAAGATTTAAAAGGACCAAAAATGCGTGTAAAATTGATGGTTCTATTTGGAAAATACAAATCGGCCGAAAAAGTTAAGAAATATCTTTTGGAAAGACAGATTTAATTCTTTTATACATAAAAAGCCTGGTAGCTAAAACCAGGCTTTTTTATAATTTTGATACAATATTATTCTAATAAAGCCTTCACAGGTTGCAAACCAAAAGGTGAATCGGCTTCTATCGCTTTTAAAATTGTTCCTCCACCTGTAAAAAAGTAGTATTTTGTATTTTCTAAAGCATTTTCATAAATTTCGGGTAACAGATTTTTGAACTCTTGTAAAGTATCGCCACCACCAAAGAATTTATCTGCTTCTTTATTAGCATCTATAGCTTTATTCAATGCAATAGTCCCTTTTGGATAGTTTGGTGTATAGCCCATCACTGCATTCACGAAGATGGTTTGTGCTTCTTGTATGGCTGTTTTAATCTTGGGTTCGGTAAAATTTTGCTCAGCAGCATCTAGAACAAACTGCAATTGCCTGCCTTTTTGTAAGTTATCCACGTTCACTATGCGGTTTTTATTTTCATCTCGTTCTTCCATTTCTTCCGATTCCACAATATATGGTAACTCTATCATTTTTTGGGGATACTTTTCGGTTAGTTTCACAAATTCCTGAGCAGCTTTTATATCTTCCTGTACAATTCCTTTAATTTTTACTTTATATTTTGCACAAAGATAGGCATTATAAAGTACTCCTCCCAAAATAACTTTATCAGCTTTTTTCAGAATTGCAGAAAGAGGACCTATTTTAGTATCGAATTTAGAACCTGCTACCACAGCTAGCATAGGTTTTTTAGGATTCAAAACTCGCTGCAGGTTATCTATTTCTTTCTGCATAAGTAATCCAGCATAGCTGGGTAATTCCTTTGTTATTTGGTAGGTAGAAACATGAGGCTGCCAAGAGCCGAAAGCATCATTTACAAAAATGTCTGCTAATTCAGCCATCTCTTTTGCCAAATTTTCCGAACTCTCATCACCAGATTCTTCGCCAGCAAACCAGCGAGTATTAGGAAAATATATACCATCTAACTTACCGCTATTCAATTTAATTTGTAATTCAGCAATATTAGGCATTTTTTGCAAACCTAATTTCCCAGTTTCTGTTATTCTGGGAGTAGCAAAATTCAAACCACGTTTTCTTAAATATTCCACAATTGGCCTTACAGATGTATTCTCATCAATGGTAATTTCACCAGTCTTTTTGTTACGTGGTCTTCCCACATGACTCATAAGTAGTAATTTAGCATCATTTTCTAAAATATATTTAATAGTTTGCAGAGATACATCAATGCGGTATGGGTCTTTTATTTTACCTTTTTTTACCACATTGTGATCCACTCGCATCAAAACTGTTTTACCTTTTAATTTAATATCTTGAATCTTTCTTAATTTCATTTTCTCCCCCCTATTTTATTTCTTCAGCCATTAAATATCCATGCACTGTAGCATATATTATCGATCTGGTATAGCCAGAGCAATCTCCGATGAAATAGAGATTATCGAAGTATTCATTATCTAATTTATTAGAATAGAATTTTACCTCGGGTGCATATACTAAATTATCTCCATTTGCTACTCCAGGCACAATTTTTTCCAAATTTTCAATGAAATCTATGATGCTTTCTGTAATTCTTCTTGGATAAGCTAAATTTATGTCGCCTAAAATAAAATTCTCTTCTTCCAAGGTAGGAGTTACTCGATAAAGATGTTTGGTTCTTTTGGAATGTTTGAAATTTTCATAAGTTTGTAAAATAACCTTTCTATCACCAGCTAGAATATTGGTTAATTTAGCAATATAAGAGCCATATCCCACCGGATCATCAAAGGGAAAAGTGAGGCTAACTGTGGTAAGGATGGCAAAATTGGTGTTTTCACTTTTATTTTTGTATTTTGAATGTCCGTTCACAGTTATAAAATCGTCATATTTTTCCGGTACAACATATCCAGATGGATTATTGCAGAAAGTTCGCACTGTGTAACCAGTTTTACTACGATATCGAACCTTGAATTCATACATCTCTTGGTTCAATTTTTCTACTATATGGTTGGGAAGTTCAAATCGGACACCCAAATCGACTTTGGTGTTATCTGTTACTACTTCTGGAAATTTACTGATAATGTTATTTACCAATTTATGTCCACTACGGCCTACAGCAATTAGTACTTTATCAAAATCTTCTGAGTTATCTATAATAACTTTATTTGCTAGAAGTTCCACCTCATCTATTTTGCTGTTAAAATGAAATTTAATATTTTTATAAGAACTAAAATCTTCATATATATTGAATAAGACTTCTTTCAACTGGTCTGTTCCCAGATGATAAAAATCGGAAATAACAGGTTGGAAACCTTTTTCGTAGAATTTTCGATAATAATCAACATTCCCAAATGAAGTTCCGCTTTCATAACGCTTTTTTTTTGTTTTATTAATATAAAAATCAACCAATTGCTTTTGCAGTTTTTCCTCAATTTCCAGCTCTCCACCCATCTGTTCAGAAACAAATAATTTCCCGTCAGCTCTAATTCCTGAAATACTCGATGAATACACATCTTTACTTTTTTCATAAACATGGATCTCATGATTTGTATTTTTAATATTTTCAAGAAAACCAATGGCAGCAGCACCAAAACCAATAACAGCTATTTTCACTTTCCCCTCTCTTCTTGGATATCATTTCCCAAATACATTATTACCTCTTGCTCGGTAAGCTCAAGCTCTTTAGCTATTTGCGATATTTCCCATCCCTTTTTTCTAAGTTTACTTATCACTTCTCTTTTGAATTCTTCTGTACCAAAACCTCTTTTTGAACGATAATTTACCTCTTTTATTTTATGTGGTTCCTTTATTTTTTGTTTCTTAACCAGGTTTTCATCTATAATTTTAAGAATAATTTTAATAATGAAAAAAACAAGTAATAAAGAAATAACAACACTGATTATTTTTGCGAAAAGGAAAGAAGATTTGCCAGGAACAGCTTCAGTTTCTTGTTTACTACTCAGCATTTTTTGCTTTTCCTCAGACAATTTTTGGGCAATTATCGATTCAGCTTTAGTAGCAGCCTTTTCTAATGATAAATTATCTTCAGCTAAAAAGGTATCGACAGTAGCGGTATCTGCAGCAATTTTTGTTTCAAAAGCTGTATCTTCGTAAACTTCCACTTCTGTAGTTTCAGCAGTGGTTACAGTAGTTTTCATTTGCTTTTCTGAATCTATGTTGTCATTTTTTTCTGCTTCCTTTTCTAATGAATCTGTTTCATAATCAATCTTTACAGATTCTATTTCTAACGCTCTTTTCCTATATTTTTCTGCTAGTTTGGGTTGTTTATCTATAATTTCGTAATAACGAGAATAGCTAAGTAGTTCCGTTCGTGTTTTCGGGTCTTCGGTGTTAAAAATGTCCACAACAAGTTTATAGATTTTATTTACCTTGTAGCATAGTATTTTTTGAGTAGTGAATTCTTTATGCGTAAAAATGTTCAAAAATAAGTCATCACCTTTTTTTTGGAATTCAAAAGCTCTTAAAACCAAGTTGTTTTCGATTCTCTTATTAGTTACATTCTCGTTAATGCTTGTATTTCTAAGTATTACTTGCAGTTGATTAGATTTTTGCTTCAAACTATAATCTGGTTTAGAACTAAAATTCATCACTATTCTTTCGATCTCACCATAATTTCTGTGGTAGATTTTTTGTAAGGTTGTAGCTGCAACAAAAGAGTACAAAAGTATCAAAAGTAACAAAGTTATTTTTTTCATCCTTACCTCGGTTTCAGGTTATAACTTCAAAAATTAATGTCAAGGGGTCATTTTCTAATTTTGCGTTTTACAAAGTTGAAATTTTTGTGGAATTTTTTGTTATGCGGGGCAAGAGAAATAGCCTTTTCTAAGTATTTATAGGCATTTTCGTACTCTTTCAACAAAGTATACACAGAGCCAATATTAAAAATAATAGTGGGATTGTCTGGATAGTATTTTTCTGCTTCAAGTAGTTTTTTTAATGCTGATTTGTCCTTCTTATCATCAAGATCTAAAATAGCACTATTGAGCAATTTTTTGGATTTTACATATTTTTCGCGTGCTACAGCATCTTCAGCTATTTCCAAATATTTTTTAAAAGTTTTGTTATCGGGTTGTTGCTGCAGAAGTCTTTGGTAAAGTTCTATCGCTTCATTCCAGTTTCCTAACAATAAATAGCATTCCGCCAGCGAAAGTATATTTAGCATATTTTCCGGAAAATCTTCGTAAACTTTTTCCAAAAACTTAGCTGCTTTTTCATATTGGTAGGAAGACATAAGAGCCAAGCTTAAATTAAATTTATTCTCAGCAGAATTATCTCGCATTAAGGCTTTACGAAATAATTTCTCTGCTTTTAGAGGGTGTCCTTTTGTTAATAGTTTTTGTCCTCTTTTCTGATAATACCTGTTTAATAAATAATCCCACATATTCAGCCTTCCTTTTTTTAACCAAGCAAATTTACAAATTACCTAGTTAATCTTCTTTTTCCCCCGATTTGTTCTTGTTTGCTCGAGCCCTCTTCTTAGCTGCTTCCGCTTTAGCTTTCGCTTCAGCTTTCTTTTTTGCTCGTACTTCTTTTAATGGATCAAAAATAGCTGAAGTAGGGCATACATCGGCACATTGTCCGCAATTTACACATTTCTCATAATCTATAACAGCTAAATTATTTTTTAGCTCGATAGCATCAACTGGACATTTTTTAACACATACTCCGCAACCAATACAAGCAGTTTTATTACCACAGGCAGGCCTAGCAACAGCACCTTTATCGTGCGATGAGCAAAGTACATGTACCCGTTTTTTTTCAGATACCAGTTCTATTAGATTTCTTGGGCATGCTTTTACACAAGCACCACATCCAGTACATTTATCTTTGTCAATAATTCTCATTCCATTTTCATCTAAATGAATAGCATCGAAATTACAAGCTGCTATGCAATCATTCTGAAAAACACAGCCATAATTACACTGATTAGGACCATTAGAAAGCTGAACAGCTGCTTTACAAGTTGGAATATCATCATATTTATAACGAAAGTATGTGTTGTTATAACCACCACTTTGGCAATGAATCACCGCAACCTTACGTTCAGATTCAGAAGCTTCTACTCCCATAATCTTGCTTACCTGTTCCAGCACTTCTGACCCGCCAGGAGCACATTTATTAATATCCTCCTCCTCATTCACAATAGCCTCTGCATAACCGGAACAGCC
>JAXHUB010000072.1:0-6262 GCA_034189845.1 Candidatus Cloacimonadota bacterium
TGCTGGGTAGCCTCTTCAATATCTTCTGAGGACACATCTATCCAATGAATATAAAAATTGTCTTTGTCAGTTTCAACCGTAAGTGTGCCGGGAGTTAAGGTGATAGAATTGGCTAAAATCATTCTGCCTAACCGTGATTTTAATTTAGTCTTAACCTTCACAATACCGGGATTTATAGGAAGTTCAGGAGATATAACTCTTCTGGCAACATCCAGATTAGATTTTATAAGCTCGAAAATAAAGATGAAAAGATAGGCACACATATTCAAAATCGCCCGGGGAGAACAGCGCAGTTCAGAAAAAACAGAGTTGCGGTTACCAAAAATAATCGCCAATACCAGAGATATCAATAATCCTACAAAAATCTCTTGCCAGCTGGTGTCAGTCAAAAGTATCCAAAATACTCCCAAAAATAGGAAAATAAAAATGATCGCTTTAATCGATTTCATTAAAAACTCCTTGTCCCAATTGCCTGTGCCAGTAGTAGGAAGAAATAATCCATCAACTCACCAGTTCTGTGTTTTGCCTCCGAAAATAGGGAACTTAGTAAAATCCCATTTTGCTCGCCCCATATTAACACTGCCATTTTATGTTTATCAATGTTAGGTTTTATTGAACCATCCGAAATCCCCTCTTCTAAGATACAAACGATAGATTGATTTATCTTGTTATTTTCAGCAAGCCATTTTTGGAATATTTTTCCATCATTAGGACAATCGTAACGATGGAATTGGTGAGTAAGAAGTCCTTTGAAGTACCGAGAGTGGTTTTTCTGAAAATCTTGATATACTTTTGGTAGCAATAGGAATTTTTGTATTCCATTTATTTTTTGTTGGAAAATATTATTTATCTTGTTTTGCAAAACTTTAAGGCAATTGATTGTGATTGCCATACAAAGCTCGTTTTTGTTTTGAAAGTAAAGATAGAGTGTGCCTTTGCTAAGTTCTGCTTTTTGTGCGATATCTTCCATAGTAGAATGATCGTAACCTTTCGATAAGAAGATATCTTCAGCAGCACTCAATATTGTTTGCTCACGCTGTTTTCTTTCTCTTTCTTTTCTGTCGGCAATAGCCATAAAGTTCTCCTGTAAAAATTATGGTCAGATTATGACTAGTGGTCATTTTATGTCAAATTTTTTTACTCTATTGTAGTTTCCTTTTGCTGTAAACTCAATTGTAGTATTCTCTTACTCCGCAAGAGAAAAAACACCCCGAATTTCGGCAAGCCGAAATCCACCCCTCTACCAGAGGGGAATTTTATAAAGCCCGTCACCTCGAGCGAAGTGGAGAGGTCTCATTGGAACTATTAAAATAATGGAGATTTCTCCATGCGCTTCGCTTAGTCGAAATGACGTAGTACTGTCACCTAGAGCGGAGTGGAGATTTATGCGCCTTTGGCGCAGGTCTCAATTGACACTATTGCATAATCCAAATTTGTGATAATTGTGATTTAACGATCGCTTCCATGTGAAATTATGGCAATTTCTCTTGGCAGGCGAATTAATATTTACAAGAAGGCATAACAGTAAAAACAATAATATCATATCATTATTTAGTCTTTATGCTATTTTACACTACTACGAAAGTTGCTATGATAGCTGAAGAGAGTTATAATTACAAAAAACAGAATAAAATAATCGGAAATTATTAGTAATTTTGGTGTTAGTTTGAAAAGCTGATAGAAAAGTATTGCAACTATTAGCAGAAGATATTTCCAATTTAATAAATTCGTTAATTTTCGCAGTTTCAATACTACCAAAGCAAAGAGTGGCAACCAGATTACATTGCTATAAGAAAGCCGAGCAGCTGGCAGGAAAAATTCGCTGACAATTACATAGGCTATTCCCAACAAAAAAATATTCGTTAGATTGGTAGCTTTACTAACTTTTTTATAAAGTATTAGTACTGATAGCACGATAAAACTCATAAGAGCTAACTGCAAAAAAGTTGAACCAATCTTTATTCCAAAAAATATCCTTATAACATCTTGCAAGGAAGAATCTTCGATAGCCAGATCGGGTGAAAAATAGATAAATCTTTTTATCCCATCCACAATATTAGAAGGAAATACTTTTATATTGGGAACAAAATTAAGCAGATGGAAACTTTCGTGATAGGGAAGAGCTGCCAGATAACTTTTCCATATTTTCATAGGAATGAAAAAAAATGTGAATCCTAACATTCCAATTATACTCCCAATGCCCCCAGCTATAATTTTCCACCTTTTATTAAGTATAAATGGAATAAACGCAAGCACAAAAATTGGACGTAGAGCAACATTAATTCCCAAAACTATTCCGCTCAATAACAGTTTCTGTTTTTTTACAGCTAACCAATAGCTAAGCGCAAACAAAAATACATACAAAATATAGATTTGTCCTTTCTCTACATGTACTCTCCAGTAGCAGCTGGCTGCAATCAGAAGTAAACCTATTATCCAAATAATTTTTTGTTTTGATAACTTCTGAGCTGAACTAGCAAAAAATAATACACTGAGAAGTAACAATAACCATTGCAAAATTGCCCAGCCTATCTGCTGGGTTTTGTAATTAATTTTGGCAAAAGGAAGATGTAAGAGTAGCACTGTAGGTGGAACTGTAAGCCGGCTAACAGGCAGGTCAGCATAAATATCTCTGGAATCTACATAATAATCTGGAGTTTCTGTTTGCCATTTAAAAAAATAAGGATCTTTATTATCTAGAAAAACTCTAGCTCCGACCACTCTGCCACGTAAGTCGATTGCTCCATACTGTAAGGTATTGGCGGTATCGTAAGCAAGGCCTAAGGCCGCCATTAAAATTGCATAAATAAGTAGGATGTTAAGAAATAGTTTCATGGTTTTTAATAAATTTTGGGTGGATTGTATTTGATAAAATATTCTGGATTATTGTAGTATTCAATTTGTGAAGCACGGAAAAGATTTATTTTTTCTTCCATTTTTTTTGCAATATCTGGGTGGTGATTAAATTTATCATCTAATTCTTGGGGATCTGAAGCAAGATTGTATAATTTTACGTTTTTTTGGGGATGATATGTTTTTAATATTTTCCATGGCCAATGCACTAATCCATCTTCGATAACAAATGAGTTATTATGCATAAAAACATTTCTTACGGCTGTAGAGTCAAACACAGAAAATCCCTGAAAAGATCCTGGGATAGGAAGTTCCATAATATCTAACAGAGTGGGAAAAAGGTCAATGTGGCTAATAGTTTTATCAATAATCTGAACTTTGATATCATTAGGAGGTTTTATAAGCGTAAAAGTTCTGGCAATTTCATCGTACATCGATCCAGAATGGTTTCCAAAACCATGTTCATAAAATGCTTCGCCGCTATCTCCTATTATTATAAAATAACACTTATCCCAAATTCCTTCAGATTTTAAGTACTTTGCAAAATCTTCAATAATTTTGTCTAGATTGTAGAATGCATTTAAATATCTATTTTTAACATCAATTTTTCTGTTTTCTGGCCAATCATAATAGGTCATAGGAAAATCTATAATACTAGGTTGGAATGGCTGTTCAGAATTTTCAGGTACAACGTAGTCAAAATGAGTATTTTGTAAGTTCATACCTAAAAAGAAATTGCTTTTTCTATTTAAACTATCAATCCATCTTTTTGCTATTCTTATGGTTTCAGAATCTTCAATTTTTCCTGCAGTAGCTTTTTTATTTTTAATTAAAAGCTGCAACCCCCCTTTATCATCTTCATTATACCACGTTTCTTTATCGTAATCTTCAGAATGATAGAAAAAATCGATACCTTTTTTTTCTAACCAATTTATCATATTTCCCCATTTTTCATTTTGAGATGATATGTAACCTGTTAGATAACCCATTTTTTTAAAATATTCGAAAATTGATAAACCACGCGAGAGGGATTCTTTGGGGTAATCAAATCTGTATTTTGCACGTAGAGGATATCTGGAATACCAAATAGCTAAATCAGAAAAATTAGAATGAGACGAAGTAATATAGGATTTATCGAAGAAAAAAGAGTTTTCTGTTAACTGCTTCATATAAGGAATAGGAGATGGTTGCATGTCGTATAAATCTTTTCGCATAGATTCAATTATAATTGCAATAATGGGAGTATTAACATTTTTCTTATCGAAAATCTTATTATCATCTTTTTTTCTTAAAAGTGTTTTCATTTTTTCTTTATCTATTTCTCTTTCAATAGTAGCAGGTTTCACCAGCGATAGAAATGGATGTGAATTGCTATGAATAGTTGGTAAATATTTAACAATAATGATAAAGCATAATAAATAGAAAAAACTAACTATCATTTTATACCTAAATTTTTCTCTATCTTTTAAAATCATGTTTATTGTTAAGATTATTAGTGTAGAAATAAAAAGAGAAAAAACGATGACTGATGTAAATAAAACCGGACTTGTACCAATAATGTGAGAGATTAATAATCTAAAATTCTTTAATGTAAATATTACTGCATCTTGAATGAGAAACATACCATTACGATAATAAAATTTCCAGCTAACCAATAAAAGAATTATATAGAAGGTATGCACAACTACAATTAGTATATAAATTAAATAATTGAGTGGCCTTTTTATTTTTTTTGTAAAATAAAAGACTAATTCTAAAAACCAAATAATTAAAAGCCATACTACTGCAGAAATAGAGAGTAGTTTTAAAAAATCTCCAAAATTCAAATATAATAATTGTAGTTCACTAAATTTAATAACAATAAAAGCAATACCAGTTTCTAGTATACTTAAAATAATTGCTAAGAACATACCGTAGGACATTTTATCATGCAAATTAGATAAAATTTTCATATTTTTAGTTTCCTTTTTTTGCTTTAAACACCACAAAAACCAGAAGCAGATCTATAACTTCTTTTTTCTGATACATTCCCTTACTTTCCCTCATGATATTCCTTTTCCGTGTTTACATTCCAAATATTATCTTTTGTTATTATACCATCTCTAATATTGTTCACAGCGGTTATGGCAGTTAACATAGAGTGATCCATATTGTTATAGCGATGCATACCGTTGCGACCGATTAGAAACAGGTTTTCGAACTTATCAGTAAAATTTCTAATAACATCAAAATTCTGATAACTACCAAAATAAGCTGGATAGGTTTTTGGCATTCGTATCACAGTGGCATCTACCACATCAGAGCTATCTATAACTCCAATTTTTTCCAATTCGGAAATAGCGAATTTCTGCATATCACTATCAACCAAACTCCAAAGTTCATCACCATGGTTACAGAAATATTCCATGCCCAGCCACACCAAATCGCTGTTTTTCACCAAATAGGGACTCCAATTATTAAAGATTTGCAATCTACCCACTTTCACATCTCTTTCCTGCACATAAATCCAGTTATCTTTTATAAGTTCATTATTTGCATCACTAATCTGCAGCTTTTTCAGCAGCAATCCCACAGTTATAAAATCACGGTACATAAGTCTGTTTGCCACCTTTTTTACATTATTGGGAACCGACTGGCCCATAGCTGCTATAAGCTCTTTTACCGGCATAGTGGAAAAAAAATAATCAGCAGTAAATTTTTTGTTTCCTCTTGGAGTTTGGCATTCTACTTGAGAAATTGAGTTGTTTTCCCACTCAATCTTATTAACAAGAGCATTTTTACAAATTTTTCCACCCTTTTCCTGAACAATTTTTGCTACTTTTTCCCAAAGTTGTCCGGGACCATATTTGGGATACAAAAAACGTTCTATCAAGCTGGTTTCGGTATCTTTCTGCTCAACATCATTTTGTCTTTTAAATAAATTTTTCAGAAAATGCCAAATTGCCTGGGAAATGGAAAGCCCCTTTATTCGCTGTGAACCCCAGTCAGCATTTATTTTGCTGCATTCTACTCCCCACACTTTTTCCGTATAATCTTTGAAAAAGGTCTGGTAGAGCTCTTTGCCAAAGCGATTGGTGAAAAAATCTTCCAAATTTTCTTCATCTTTAATTGGAAACAAACATACTTTTGCATAGCTGAGCCCAATTTTTATAACGCGTTTTAACCCTAATTTTTTCAAGGTAGAAAAATCCAGTTTAATAGGATAATCAAAGAACTTTCTTAGGAAAAAAATGCGCGAAAGCCTGCTTCTAACCAAAAATACATCTTCTTGTTCGGAATGGAGATCTTCTTGTAGCGCTAGTATTTTTTTCCACCAATTCATAATAATTTCCGATTTGGAAAAAAATCGGTGTCCGCCTATATCAATACGGTTTCCCTTATAATTTACAGTTCTGGAAATCCCTCCAAC
>JAXHUB010000073.1:0-5035 GCA_034189845.1 Candidatus Cloacimonadota bacterium
AAAGAAACAAAATTGGTGAGGAATATGCCCAATTTTGTTTCTTTTAATTTCTTCTGTTTGGAATATTTTTTTGATAGCCATAACTATCTGACTAGGATTGATAGGTTTTATAAGATAATCTGCTATTTCGCCCGCTATAGCATTTTCCATTAAACCTTCTTCCTCACTTTTGGTAACCATTATCACTGGTAGGCTGGGCTTAACCTTTTTTATCTCTCGCAGTGTAGTCAAACCGTCCATTCCAGGCATCATTTCATCCAAAAGTATAAGATCATAGTTATTTTGACTGGTTAATTCTATTGCATCCGAACCATTACTGGCTGTGTCGATTGAATATCCTTTTTCAGTTAAGAATAACACAAATGGTTTTAACTGTTGAATTTCATCATCAACCCATAAAATATGTAGCTGTTGCATATTAACTCCTTTTCTTAATATGATAATCTAATAGCAAATTGTTGCAACAGCCTCCTTTTTATAGATGTCGTTCCTGTTCTTCTTCAAAACGGCGTTTTCTTTGGTTTATTTTGCTGCGTATTTCTTCCAAATCGGAATCTTGGAAAAAAAGAGCTAGGTTAAAGTTTAACTCTTTGCGACTGCAGTTGAAAAAATTAACCATCTTTTCGAAAAATTGTTCCACAAAAATATCCTGCATCGTTTTGGATTCTTCTTTTTTCTTTTTGCGCAGGTCTTTTATCTCTTCACGCAAATCTACAGTAGGCTTGTTTTCTGCCTTTTCTATCCATTCATTAGTTTCCTGGTAGTTGGCTTCCTTCACAAAGGGTTTTATCATATTTAGCTTATCCAAACCGATATCTTTCACCGAAGTCTCATCCATATCCAATTTTTCTATGTATAGCTCGTAAATTCCAAGTAATTTGGAAGCAAAAGAGCCAGCCATATTGAATTCGTTTTCGACAAAATCCTTAAAATTCTTATAACCCTTGTGCTTGAATAGTTTGGTACGCTTTATCTCGGAAAGCAACTGTCCCATTGCGACAAAGTTGTCATCCATGGTTTTCTTTAAATTCGTTACTGCCTGTATTTTTTCATCGGCAGTCATTTCCACATTTTTGAAATCTGTATTCATAAAATTTCCTTCTTAGTTTATATGGGAAAATATATGTGTTCGGAACCAGGGAATTCAATCTTCCTAACTTCGGCAACATATTTTGCCAATTTCTTTGGAATTTCTGTTTCCAGATTAGCATACTGTTTAACAAATTTGGGCGTAAAGTCTGACATCCCCAAAATATCATGATAAACCAATACTTGCCCATCACAATATCTACCAGCGCCTATTCCTATTGTGGGAATCTTTAGTGCAGTTGTAATTTGCTGTCCCAATTTTTCGGGAATTCCTTCCAGAACTAACATAAAAGCACCAGCTTCTTGAATGGCTTTAGCTTGTTGCATTATTTTTTGAGAATCAGCTTCTTTTTTGCCCTGAACTACATAACCGCCAAATGTGTTTATAGATTGCGGAGTTAGTCCCAAATGTGCTACAACCGGTATTTCGCAGTCTGTTATTGCTCTGATGGCATCCAATCTACTAGCGGAACCACCTTCCAATTTCACTGCATTGGCATCTGCTTCCAGAATTAGGCGTGCAGCATTTCTTTTGGTTTGTTCTAAGCTAATATGGTAGCTCATAAAGGGCATATCTGCTACTATAAAAGTTTCCGAAGCCCCACGGCGTGTAGCCTTGGAATGATGTATGATGTCTTCCATCGTAACCCTTAAAGTGTTTGGGTAACCTAAAACCACCATGCCTAAGCTGTCTCCCACCAAGATCATATCAACACCGGCTGCCTGGGCGTATTTGCCGGAAGGATAATCGTAGGCAGTTATCATCACGATTTTCTGGTCTTTTTTCTTCATCTTTCTAAAAGATCTTGTTGATAACATATTTCCTCCAGCTTCTTTTCTCTAGTCATTAAATTTTATTGAGGGATATTCAGTCAAGGAAAAGCGGGCTAAGTTGCAAAAGCAGTTTAGCTAACCATTTAGTAAGAGCCTATCTCGATTTATTACGGCAAAAAAATTATGAATTTTTTCCCAGATAGCGCTCTTTTTCACTATAAATACAGCCGCAATATTGTTGGCGATAGATATTTTTTTGTTTGGAAAGCTCTATTCCTTCTTTCCAATAATTTCTAAAATCTTCATAAAAGAATGCAATACCATAATCTTGCGCTAATGCATTGCCAATTTCTTTTATAAGCTGGTGATTTTGGAACTTACTGTACAACAATGTAGAGCTAAAAGCGTCGAAATTACCCTTTTTGGCAATTATAGCAGTATACTTTAGTCGATCGTAATAGCAATGCTGGCAACGGGAAGATTCACGGTACGCACTTCTGCGAAGAAATTCTTCCAGTTTGTATTCATCTTTTATAATATGAGGAATTTTCTCTTCAGCCAAAAAATCCTGTAGGCTTTGTAACCTTTTCTGATTTTCTGTAAAAGGATGAATATTGGGGTTATACCAGAAAGCCCAAACTTCATGTCCAGCCTCTTTCAAATGCTTGTGTGGAGCTATAAAGCAAGGGGCACAACATACGTGCATCAGAAGTTTCATATTACCAATCCCCCGTCATCTCAAATCCATCAGAGTCAATTTGTCCATTGCTATCGAACACCGCTACTATGCGAGCATTGTAGTTATTTATCCAATGATTTTCAATCTGTCGTTGAAATACCATTCGATAAAATAGTTAACCTGCTCGGTTTCCAATTTTACACCTCTCTCAGAGTTGCCGGTTACATGATCAGATTCTATTGCTCCAGCTGGTTTATAGCCTTCATAGGTTGCTTTACCTGTATTTGCCTGCATTATTTTATGGTGTTGCAAGGCTTCTACAACAAAGTTGTTCATACTGGAAACAATCATATTACGATGGGCTATTTTGGCTTGCTCATTGAACATAGAGATAGCCACAGCTATTGCAGTACCAACTATAAGAATACCCAGAGTGATAAGCAAAAGCTGTCTTGTTCCCATTATTTAAATTCTTTTAGCAAATTGGAAGCGATAATAGTGCGCTGAATTTGATTAGTGCCTTCATAGATCTGAGTTATTTTCGCATCTCGCATCATTTTTTCTACTGGGTATTCTTTCATATAGCCATAGCCGCCTAAGATTTGTACAGCATCGGTGGTTACTTTCATAGCCATATCGGAAGCAAAAACTTTGCACATAGCCGATTCTTTGGAATATTTTTTTGCTCCAGCATCGATCATACGCGCTGTTTGCATCACCAAAGAGCGGGCAGCTTCTATTTGAGTGGCCATGTCAGCTAGCATAAATTGTACTCCTTGAAAACTGGAGATAGACTTTCCAAATTGATGGCGTTCTTTGGAATAACGAGCAGCTTCTTCGTAAGCCCCCTGAGCTATACCAACTGCTTGTGATCCAACCATTGGGCGCGATTTATCAAAAGTTTTCATGGCAACCATAAAGCCCATTCCTTCGCGGCCGACCAAGTTTTCCTTTGGAATACGACAATTATCGAAAATGAGCTCACGAGTAGCTGAGCCACGGATACCCATTTTATCTTCTTTTTTCCCAAAGCTAAATCCATCTGTACCTTTTTCCACTATAAAACAAGATGCACCACGAGCACCCTTGGTTTTATCGGTCAAAGCAAAAACTGTGTAGATATCAGCTTCACCACCATTGGTTATCCATTGCTTGGTTCCGTTTAGAACATAGTAATCTCCATCTTTAGTAGCTGTGGTTTCTATTCCGCCAGCATCAGAACCAGCATTGGCTTCAGTTAATGCAAAAGCGGCTAATTTCTCTCCATTAGCTATTTGAGGCAAATACTTTTGCTTTTGCTCTTTATTACCAGAAATTAAAATAGGATAAAGACCTAAACCAGTGGCTCCAAAAGCTAAACTGATACCACCGCATACACGACTTAGCTCTTCAGTTACAATTGCTAAATCTACAACTTTACCGCTAAATCCATCATATTCTTCGGGAACTAGAACGGCAAAAAGATCGGTTTGCTTGAAAACTTCTACTATTTCCCAAGGAAATTCATTACTTTCATCATATTTGGCTCGAACAGGCTTAATACGCTCTTCAGCTACCTGACGTGCAATTTCTTTTATCTCTTGCTGTTCTTCAGTTAAAAAATAATCCATTATACCTCCTAAAAAACTATTTTAAAATACCAGTTTTGGTAAAAGCTAATTTCGTCAAGCTAAATGTTATTCACAAAACTGCAGGCAAGTGCGTAAATAAAGCCTATTAAGTGTAAATGAATTAAGCTCAGAAATAAATTGTGGGTAATTCCATAATAACTTTTTGACATGAGTAATAGAATTCATATTTTCTATATGTAGATTTGTAAAAAAGCAGAAAAGAATTAAATTTTGGGTAGGAAGGAAAATAATGATTAAAGTTGGTGCACATGTTAGTGCAGCTGGTGGAGTGGAAAATGCTCCTTTGAATGCAGCTAAAATTAAAGCAACAGCTTTTGCTTTATTCACTAAGAATCAACGTCGTTGGCAATCTAAGCCGCTAACAGAAAAAAACGTAGAAGAGTTTCAAGAAAACTGCAGGAAATACAATTATGAAATGAAATATATTTTACCTCACAGCAGCTATCTTATAAATTTGGCACATCCGGAGAAAAGTAAGTTACAAAAATCTCGTAATGCTTTTCTTTCCGAACTTAGAAGATGCGAACAGCTTGGATTACAAAAATTAAATTTCCATCCGGGCAGTACTTTGGGTAAGAAAAGCGAAGAGGATAGTATTAAAACAGTAGCCGAATCAATAAATTGGGTTCTACAGCAAACAGAATTCATTACAGCTGTTATTGAAAACACAGCAGGTCAAGGCCATACTTTAGGATATTCATTCGAGCAGATAGCAAATATTATTGAACAAGTAGAATATAAGGAACGGATAGGGATCTGCATCGATACTTGCCATATGTACGCTGCTGGGTATGATATTAAAGCTAAAAAGGCTTTTGATGACACTTTTAGAGATTTTGACAATGTGATAGGATTTTCCTAT
>JAXHUB010000074.1:0-2636 GCA_034189845.1 Candidatus Cloacimonadota bacterium
AAAGCTGTTTTTGAAAACAAATATATTTTTGGAAAGAAGGCGGAAAAGACCAAGATCTCTTATTTTAATATTACAAACAGCTTATTACGCAGTTTAGCATTATTTTATTATGTTATTCTGGGAAAACTTTCCTTAACCGGTATTGGAATAACAGAATATGATAGAAATAAACGAGAGATAGGAGATTATTATATCTACCGACAAAAACCTGGTATTTTTAATCTATGGTATATACGAGAAAGCAGTCGTACAGCTTATGAAGGCAAATTAGGAACAGAACTGGAATATGTGTATACAACAAACTATTTAAAAGATATTTTGTTGCTATTAAAAACTATCCCGGCTTTTGTGTATAATCCCAAAGCAGATGTTATAACCGATAATGTGGAACTTTTTGGTATAAAATTGCTTAATATAAAGATGCAACAGGCCGTAGAATTGGTAGAACAGATAGTCGATTCGAATAAGAAAGAGGAAATTTTCTTTGTAAATCCCCATTGTTTGAATAAAATATTTAAAGATATCTCTTATTATAGGATTTTACGAAAAGCTAAATATATTTTCCCTGATGGAATCGGTATTAATATAGCAGCTAAGATGTTGCATAATCCCCTGGTAGAAAATTTGAACGGTACAGATCTCCTGCCTTTCTTGTGTGAAATTGCTGTAAAAAAAGGATATAAACTTTATTTTCTGGGTGGCAAACCAGGAATAGCGGAAAAGGCGAAAGAAAAATTAAAAGAAGAATATAGTGGACTAAAGATCGTGGGAATACAAGATGGTTATTTCAAAGAAGATGAAATTCCCCAAATTATTGAATCAATAAATGATACTAAAACTGATATTCTATTGGTTGCGATGGGTGTTCCTAAACAAGAAAAATGGATTGCCAATTATTTCCCAGATTTACAAGTAAACATTGCAATGGGAGTGGGAGGACTTTTTGATTTTTATTCCGGGAATATTAAAAGAGCTCCTCGCTGGATGCGCGAAATAGGTTTAGAATGGTTCTTCAGGCTGTTACAAGAACCAAAGCGTATGTGGAAAAGATATATTATTGGGAATCCGCTTTTTTTAATAAGAGTAATTAAATGGAAGTTGGCAAAACAAAATAGGATGGTGAAATAAAGTGAGTTATGATCAAAATACCAGAAACGAATTTTTAAAAGATTATACAGATAAAAATCTTAAAAAAAAGAAGAATAAATACTATAAAAAGGTCATACTCTGGCAATTCGTTGTTAAATTTTCCTATTTTCTAAAAAGAGTAATAGATTTAGTTTTATCTATTATTTTCCTAATTATCCTATCGCCAATAATGGTTTTAACAAGTTTAGCTATTGTTATTGAAGACCCCGGTCCAATATTGTTTTTCCAAACCAGGATAGGGAAAGACGGTAAACCATTCGATTTTTATAAATTTCGTTCAATGGTAGTAGATGCAGATAAGAAAAAGAAGGATCTACTTTCAAAAAATGAATCTAAAAACGGTATTATCTTCAAAATGAAACGGGATCCACGAGTTACTAAAGTTGGAAGATTTATCCGACATTTTAGTATAGATGAATTACCACAGTTGATCAATGTTCTTAAAGGTGATATGAGTTTAGTGGGACCACGCCCACCTCTTCCCAGCGAGGTGAATAGTTATAGCTTGGAAGATAGAAAAAGGTTGCATATAAAACCGGGTATTACCTGCATTTGGCAAGTTAGTGGCCGAAGCGATATCCCTTTTAACAAACAAGTAGAATTAGATAAGCAGTATATTAGTAGCCATAGTTTTTGGAAGGATCTGCTTATCTTACTAAAAACAATTCCAGCAGTTATAACAGGGAAGGGCGCTTATTAAGCGCTGAATTAAGAGCAATGATTAATATTATTATTGACAAGAATATTAATTGATATTCTAATATTACTTAGCTTATAAATAGGTCGTTAAGAAGGAGGGTATTATGAAGATTCAGTTCTATAGGGACGGGAAAGTTGGGATCATTAAAATAATAGGTCGTTTGGATGCTGCAAATTCCAGAGAATTAAAAGAAAAGTTTCAAGAATTTTTGGAAGAAGTGGTTTTTTTTGTTATGGATTTTTCGGAATTGGAATTTATCGATAGTACAGGTTTGGGAGCAGTGATCAGTTCTTTTAAACACGCTTCCGAAATGGGTGGTGAAGTTTATATTGCCGACTTGCAACCCAAGCCTAGAATGGTTTTCAACATCACCAGAGCTTATAAAATTTTTGAAGTTTTCGATGATGTGGATGCTGCTATATCGGCAATTAAAGAAATTACAAAGTAATGGTGTAGAATGAGATGTCTTATATATTCTCCTGATTCACATAATAGCTGGATGAAAGACTATTTCCCTGATGTAAATCCTTACTTTTTGAAGCTCCTTAATAAACCATTGTTGGAGTATTACATAGATTTTTGTGTAATTAATGGGATTACAGAAATTAGAATTGTTTTAAATAATTCATCTAGAGCACTTGAAGATTATTTTGAAGATGGTACTCAATGGGGAGTTCATATATCTTACAATCTCTCTAAACCTCAAGATACGCTGCACAATGTTCTTATTAAGAATTCTAATTTTTGTAAAGAAGATAAACTATTTATAATTCAAGGGTTTCAATTT
>JAXHUB010000075.1:0-2165 GCA_034189845.1 Candidatus Cloacimonadota bacterium
TTTGCTATCAACACTGCCAGCAACTATTAATTTTGTATCTATTTGTTGGCAAATACTTCCCAAAAGTTTTTCTGGACAAGAATGCCGATAAGCTAAAAGAGTTATGCCTTCTATATTTTTGTTAGCAATCATTTTTGTTTCTTTTACTATCTCTTCGATTTTGCCGTATAGCTGGCATGGTCTTTCGCTGAATTTTCCAACATAGGGGTAGTATTCAGCTTTTTTTTTTGCCTTTGAAATAGTCTCATCGTAATTACCACCCATAATAACATCAGCTTTTAGATTTAAAGCTTTTTGAACTGAATTTTTCATCACACCTTCGCTAACTATTTCGAAATAAAATTTCTTATCAGTCTGTTTTATAGCAGCAGCCAGATCTTTCATTTCTGGCCATCCGATGCCCACATCTTTAAAACCAATTCCATGAAAAGGCAAGTGTCTTATCTTTTCGAAAAGGGTTTTTGCATTGGGAACCGTTTCATCATCTTTTGTTAGCATTACAATAAGGTCGGCCACTATTTTTCTCCTATCAAAAATAGTTTATCCAGACTGTTCAGTTTACTTATTTCCCTTTTTAATGGTAAATAATCTTTTTTTTCAAAATGTATTTTATCGATAGCGAATTTGCAAGTATATTCCACATAATTGCTTTTAATATTTCTGGTAGACAACAAATTAATATTTTGGAAATCTATGCTTGGTAGTTCTGGGAAGCTCATAGTTGTTATATTTTCTGGCAGAGTTAATTTTTCTGTAAATTCAATGCTATAAGTCATGGGAAGTTTAAAGGGATACTTACGGTTATTTAGGTTGAATACTTGCAAAATATATTCATGTAAGAAAGAAATGGAAAATTTACCAGCTTCAAGGGGAATAAATGTGTAATCTTCACTTATTTCAATATATTTTGGTATACTGAAACTACAGGAAAGATTGATATTTATATTTCGATTTTGTGGCTCAGAGATGGCATAATTTTCTAATTTAGCTTGTGGGTGTATTTGTGAAACCATGTTTTCGATTCTATCTTGTTTGCGCTTGGGAGTCATTTGCATCAAACTGCTACGCATTATGTTATCTGCCATACCACTATAAGAAATTGAAAGGTTGCAGTTTGCTTGTGAATTTTCGTCAACCTCTATGGCAAGATTAACTTTTGTTTTGTTACGTTCTGAAGAAGAAACTGGAACTGTTCTTAAAACATCACCCTTTTTTGAAGCGATTATATAGGAACAATCTTCTTCATACTGAGGCAGAAAATCTTTTGTGTTTTCATCGGTAGGATCAAAGAAATATTCAGGCTTGCCTTCTTCATCATAGCTAACCACAATAGCGTGGTTGAACCAAACAAGCGGGGCTTTGTCATATAGCTGATAACCAACCGAAATAAGGATTGGATCTGCTTCGATTCCTGCTAATCGGAACATAGAGACCAATAATGCAGATTTATCTCTGCAAACTCCACCTCTGGTTTCAAATGTATAGTCAACATCATGTGGTTCATAGCCGGGTCTGTATTCTTCTTTATCTACACCCAAATATCTTATTTTTTGAGCAACCCAATAAAAAATGTTTTTAATTTTTTCCAACTTGGAATCGGTATCGGCTGTTAATTCTTCTACTTTTTCTCGAATAGCATCATTGGGCTTTAGATGGGGTTCTACTAAACTATAATACCATCGAGAAACTTCTTCCCATTTTTTAATTGTAGTTAGAACAATATTATACCCAAATCTATCTAAATTCTCCATCCCCGGTTCGTAAATAATCTGGGGTGGACTTTCTACTTGCCACTCATAAACTGTGAAATTACCATCTTTATTTTGCTTAAATTGAACATAATTTTCTTTTTTATTTATATGGTGTATATAAAGCTCTAGGTTCGACGGCATTTTTAATTGATATGTTTGCAACAATTTAGGTGAATAGTTATCTACCGAGATTTGGTCGAAAAAGTTATTTTCCATTCTAGCTTTTAAAATGGTTCTAGTTTGTTTAGTATGAATAATATCACCAATTTCGAGGCTGGGAAGTTCACCTGTGAGAATCCAACTGGATCCACTGTAGATATTCATTTGCTTGCTGTAGGGGTTAAGGTTTTTTTGTAGAATTTGCTGTTGGTTTAACTCGACAACATCTCCGTTGGATTTGAGTATTTCAATTAC